>DASQPY010000345.1:0-2539 GCA_035643735.1 Actinoallomurus sp.
GGCGCTACGGCTTCGAGAAGGAGGCCGAGGAGATCCAGGACCTCTACCTGGCCGGCAAGAAGCAGGAGGCCGCCGAGAAGGTCCCCTACGAGCTGCTCCAGAAGACCTCCCTCATCGGCACCGAGGGGTTCGTCCGCGACCGACTCGCGGCGCTGAAGGCGTCGGGCGTCACCACGCTGAACGTCACCCCCATCGCGGCCGACCACGAGGGGCGCGTCAAGCTGATCGAGAAGGTACGGGACCTGGCCGCCTCCGTCTGACGCCACACCGCCGTGCCCGCCGCCGCTCCGCGGTGGGCCGGCGGCGTACAGTCGGGGCCATGCCCGGGATCCACGAAACGCGCCGCGCGCGCCTGGCCGCCGCCGTGGCCGGCCAGGGCGCCGACGCCGCCCTCATCACCCGTCTGGTCAACGTCCGCTACCTTTCCGGGCTGGTCAGCTCCAACGCCGCCCTCCTCATCCGCGCCGACGGCACCGCCGTGCTCGGCACCGACGGGCGCTACGCCGGTACCGCGGCACGCGTCTGCCCCGAGCTCGAATGCGTGGTCGACCGCGACACGGCCGGCGCGCTGGGCGCCCGCGCGACCGGGCGGCTCGCGTTCGAGGCGCACGACCTGACCGTCGAGGGACATCGCGTGCTCGCCGACGAGCTGGAGGGCGTCGAGCTGGTCCCGCTGGGGCGCGCCGTCGAGGAGCTTCGGATGATCAAGGACGAGGAGGAGATCGCCCTGCTCCGGGAGGCGTGCGCGATCACCGACCGGGCCTTCGACGCGGTGCTGCCCTTCATCCGGCCCGGGCGTACCGAGCGCGAGATCGCCATCGTGCTGGAACGTTCGATGGTCGACCTCGGCGCCGAGCAGCCCGCTTTCTCCTCGATCGTGGCCAGCGGCCCGAACGGCGCGATCCCGCACCACGTCCCCGGCAGCCGCACCGTCGAGTCCGGCGACTTCGTGACCATGGACTTCGGCGCCCTGTACGGCGGCTACCACGCCGACATGACCCGTACGATCGCGGTCGGGCCCGCCGCGGACGGGCTGCGGGAGATCTATGACCTGGTCGCGGCCGCGCAACGCGCGGGCGTCGAGGCGGCGTGCCCGGAGGCCGCCACCAAGGACGTCGACGCCGCCGCCCGCGATGTCATCGACGCCGCCGGGTACGCCGACGAGTTCCCCCACGGGCTCGGCCACGGCGTCGGCCTCGAGATCCACGAGGCACCGCTCCTGGGGTACGACAAGACCGGTAAACTGACGGATCGAGTTCCGATCACCGTCGAGCCCGGCGTCTACATCGCGGGCCGCGGCGGGGTCCGCATCGAGGACACTCTGGTCGTCCGTACGGACGGCGTGGAGCTGCTCACCAAGACGACCAAGGAACTGCTCGTCATCTAGACGCGGCAGGCCGCCGACGCAGGAGAACATCGCACCGTGGCGACGACGAACGACCTCAAGAACGGCATGACGCTGAACATCGACGGCCAGCTCTGGACCGTCCAGGAGTTCCAGCACGTCAAGCCTGGCAAGGGCGGCGCGTTCGTGCGCACCAAGCTCAAGAACATCCTGTCCGGCAAGGTGGTCGACAAGACCTTCAACGCCGGCACCAAGGTCGAGGTGGCGAGCGTCGACAAGCGGGAGATGCAGTACCTCTACCGCGAGGGCGACGACTTCGTCTTCATGGACACCGAGACCTACGACCAGCCGCACATCCCCGGCGCGACCGTCGGCGACGCGTCCAACTTCCTGCTCCCCGAGCAGAACGCGGTGATCGCGTTCAACAACGACACCCCGCTCTACATCGAGCTGCCCGCCGCCGTCGTGCTCGAGGTGACCGAGACCGAGCCGGGGCTGCAGGGCGACCGCTCGACCGGCGGCACCAAGCCGGCCACGGTCGAGACCGGGGCCGTGATCAACGTCCCGCTGTTCATCACCCCCGGTGAGAAGATCAAGGTCGACACCCGCTCGGGCGACTACCTCGGCCGCGGCTGACCGTGGCGGCACGCAGCAAGGCGCGAAAGCGGGCCCTCGAGGTCCTGTACGAAGCGGAGATCCGGCGCGAGCCGCCGGCCGACGTGCTGGTACGGCGCTCCGCGGACGCCGGCCAGCCCCTGGCCGAGCAGGCGTTCGTGGACCGGCTCGTCGCGGGCGTGGAAGAACACCGCGACCGCGTCGACGAGCTGATCGCGACCTACTCGGTCGGCTGGACCCTGGACCGCATGCCCATCGTCGACCGCAACATCCTGCGGCTCGGCGCCTACGAGCTGCTGTGGAACGACGAGGTGCCGGACGGCGTCGCGATCAGCGAGGCGGTGGCCCTCGCCACCGAGCTGTCCACCGACGAGTCACCCCGGTTCGTCAACGGCCTGCTCTCCCGCCTCCTCGAGCTGAAGCCCTCATTGTCCCTGTAGCCGTTCACGAGCCCGCGGGCTCCGGCCAGGCACCACCTGGAGACCGCTCGCGACGCGCGCCCTGTCCGTGCGGGCTCTAAGCTGGGCGCTGTGAGGCGAAAGAGGCAGCCGTGGAGCCGCGAGCACGAGTTCCATGAGA
>DASQPY010000346.1:0-4511 GCA_035643735.1 Actinoallomurus sp.
GCGCGGCGCAAGACCGTGGAGCCGAGCGCCGCCACCGCCGCCACCTGGATCAGCTCCCTGGTGAGGGTGCCGATCGTGTTGTAGTCGCCGTACGCCTCGTACGCCTCGAGCATGGTGAACTCGGGGGTGTGGGAGGAGTCGGCGCCCTCGTTGCGGAAGTTCCGGTTGATCTCATAGACCTTCTCGATGCCGCCGACGACGAGCCGCTTGAGGTACAGCTCGATCGCGATCCGCAGATACATGTCCATGTCGTAGGCGTTGATGTGCGTCACGAACGGACGTGCCGCGGCCCCTCCATGGATGGGCTGCAGCATCGGGGTCTCGACCTCGAGGTAGTCCCGGGCGTTCATGTACTCCCGGATCGCCCGGATGGTGCCGCTGCGCAGGTGCGCCATGCGCCGCGCCTCGTCGTTGACGATCAGGTCGACGTACCGCAGGCGTACGCGTTGCTCGGGGTCGGTCAGCCCGGCGTGCTTCTCCGGGAGGGGACGCAGGCACTTCGAGGTGAGCGCGTACCGGTCTGCCATGATCGACAGCTCGCCGCGCTTGGACGTGATGACCTCGCCCTCGACGCCGACCTGGTCGCCCAGGTCGATGTCGCGCTTCCACGACTCCAGCGCGTCCTCGCCGACATTGGCGAGGGACAGCATGATCTGGATGTCGCCGCTGCCGTCGCGGATCGTCGCGAAGCAGAGCTTGCCGGTGTTGCGAGCCAGCATGACGCGGCCGGTGACGCCGACCTTCTTGCCGGTCGACGCGCCCGGCTCCAGGTCGGGGTAACCCTCGCGGACCTGCGCGATCGTGGTCGTACGCGGGAATCCCAGCGGGTACGGATCCACTCCGCTCTCACGCAGGCGTTCGACCTTGTCCCGGCGGATCCGCAGCTGCTCCGGAAGATCTTCATGCGACTCGTTCACGATCCGAAGGCTACCGACCACCCCACGCGCCGTGCGAACCGATTCGCCTGGTTAGGGACCCGAGACGCCGACGTTGCGCTCGTAGACCAGGCGAAGGCCGATGAGCGTGAGCCACGGCTCGTACGCGTCGATGGTGCGGGCCTCGTCCAGGACCAGCGGCGCGAGGCCCCCGGTGGCCACCACGGTGACCTCTTCGGGGTTGTCGGCCAGTTCCTCCGACATCCGCTCGACGACACCGTCCACCTGGCCGGCGAAGCCGAAGATGATGCCCGACTGCAGGGCCTCGACCGTGCTCTTGCCGATGACGTTGCGGGGGCGCACGAGCTCCACCTTGTGCAGTTGCGCGCCGCGCTTGGACAGCGCGTCGACGGCGATCTCGATGCCGGGAGCGATCGCGCCGCCGACGTACTCCCCCTTCGCGGAGATCGCGTCGAACGTCGTGGCGGTGCCGAAGTCGACCACGACCGCCGGCCCGCCGTAGATATGGGTGGTGGCCAGCGTGTTGATGATGCGGTCGGAGCCGACCTCTTTGGGGTTGTCCATCCGCACCGGCACGCCGGTCTTGACGCCGGGTTCGACGATCACGGCGGAGACGTCACCGTAGTAGCGGCGGCACATCTCGCGCATCTCGTGCAGCACCGACGGCACCGTCGAGCAGAGCGCGATACCGCTGATGTCGGTCTCGGCGAGGAGCGGGCTCTGCTGCACGAGTCCCTGGAGCACGACCGCGATCTCGTCCGCGGTACGGCGTGCGTCGGTGTTGATACGCCAGTGCTCGATGACTTCTTCGCCTTCGAACAGGCCGAGCACGGTGTGGGTGTTACCGACGTCGATCGTGAGCAGCATCCGGTCCCCGCTGAGTCAATGGTCGCGCTCGCCTCCTCCCTCGCTACGCGGACGGCTCGTCCCTCGCCGTCCACTTCGCTCGCTCGTCAGCTCGCCGACCCTGTGAGGTCAAGGCCGATGTCGAGCGCGGGCGCAGAGTGCGTCAGCGCTCCTACCGCAAGGTAGTCGACTCCGGTCTCGGCCACATCTCGGGCCCCGTCCAACGACAGGCCGCCGCTGGCCTCCAGCTTGGCCCTGCCCGCGGTCAGGCGTACGGCCTCGGTCATCTCGGCGATGCTCATGTTGTCCAGCAGGATCGACGCCGCCCCGGCGGCCAGGGCCTCGCGTACCTGCTCCAGCGTGTCGCACTCGACCTGGACGTGCAGGTCAGGAGCACGTACGGCGTTGAAGGCCGCGGTCACCGAACCGGCCGCCGCGACGTGGTTGTCCTTGATCAGCGCCGCGTCCTGGAGCGACAGGCGGTGGTTGACGCCGCCGCCGCAGCGGACCGCGTACTTCTGCAGGGCCCGCAGGCCGGGCAGGGTCTTGCGCGTGTCGCGGACCTTGGCCCCGGTGCCCTCGATCGCGTCCGCCCACCGGCGGGTGAGCGTCGCGACGCCGGACAGGTGGGTGAGGAAGTTCAGGGCGGTGCGCTCGGCGCGCAGCAGCCCGAGGAGAGGCCCCTCGACCGAGAGCAGAGTGTCACCGGGGGCGACCCGGTCGCCGTCGGCGGCGATGGACTTCACCGAGAGCCCCAGCGTCTCGAACACGACGGCGGCCACCGGCAGGCCCGCCACCACGCCCGGCCGCCGTGTCACCACGTCGGCGCCGGCGGACGCGTCCGCGTCGAAGATGGGTTCGCTGGTGACGTCCGCGTCCCCGTCCTCGGCGAGCGCGACCCGGACGAGGTTTTCCACAGCCTGTGGATCGAGCCCGGACTCGGTCAGCCAGGTCGCCAGCTCGGCTCTCATGCGTCTCTCCGATCGTCATGGCGGAACGTCGTGGTGAGGGTCTCACCGTTCTGCACAGAGACCAGGTGCCCGCGCCAGTCCTCCGACGCGTCGGGGAAGTCCGACCGCCAGTGGCTGCCCCGCGTCTCCTCGCGCCGTCGGGCCGCCGCCACGATCAGAGAGGCGACGCCGTGCAGGTTGGTGGCCTCCCACGCCTCCGTGCAGGGCCGGTCCGACCTGCGGTCCGCCAGCGCGGCGAGCGCGGCGGCGGCGCGGTCGAGGCCCTGGCCGCTCCGTAGCACGCCGGCGTCGGCGGTCATGATCCGCTGCACCTCGCCGCGTACGTCCGGGTCCAGCAGGGCCGACGCGGAGGTCCCGGCGGCCCCCGATGGCGCCGGGACTCCCGCGTCGAGGTCGGCAGGCAGCACCTGCCCGATCCGCTCGGCGAACACGAGTCCTTCGAGCAGGGAGTTGGAGGCGAGACGGTTGGCGCCGTGCACGCCGGTGCAGGCGACCTCGCCGCAGGCGTACAGGCCCGGCACGGATGTGCGTCCCCACAGGTCGGTGCGGACGCCGCCGCTCGCATAGTGGGCGGCCGGGACGACCGGGATCGGCTCGTTGACCGGATCGATGCCGTGCCGCTCGCAGGCGGCCAGGATGGTGGGGAACCGCTGCGCCCAGATGCGCGGCCCGAGGTTGCGTCCGTCGAGGTAGACGCACGGCTCGCCGGTCTCCTGCATCCGCTTCATGATCTCCTTGGCGACGATGTCGCGCGGGGCGAGATCGGCGAGTGGATGCCGGCCGGCCATGAACCGCTCGCCCGCGCCGTCGACGAGGAACGCTCCCTCGCCGCGTACCGCCTCGGAGATCAGCGGCTGGCGGCCCCGTGCGTCCGCGCCGAGCCACATGACCGTGGGGTGGAACTGCACGAACTCCACGTCCGCGATCTCGGCGCCGGCACGCAGTGCGAGCGCCAGCCCGTCACCGGTGGAGACCTCCGGGTTCGTGGTGGCCTCGAAGACCTGACCGAGGCCGCCGGTGGCGATTATCACCGCGCGGGCGCGTACGGCTCCCACCCCGTCGCGCTGGCCCTCGCCCATGACGTGCAGCGTCACACCGGCGGCCCGGCCGTCGGCGACCATCAGGTCGAGCGCGAGCGCGTGCTCGATGACCTCGATGCCGGCGTCCTTCGTCGCGGCGAGCAGCGCCCGGCTGATCTCGGCGCCGGTGGCGTCGCCGCCCGCGTGGGCGATGCGGCGCCGCAGATGGCCGCCCTCGCGGGTGAGCTCGAGGTGGCCGTCGCCGTCGCGGTCGAAGTCGGTACCGAGCGCGATCAGCCCGCGTACGGCGTCCGGGCCCTCGGTGACGAGCACGCGTACGGCCTCGGGGTCGCAGATGCCGACCCCGGCGGTGAGCGTGTCGTTCAGATGGTCCTCGGGAGAGTCGCCGGGGTGCAGGGCCGCGGCGATACCGCCCTGCGCCCAGCGCGTGGACCCGTCGTCGAGGAGTGCCTTGGTGACGAGGAGGACCCGCCCGGCCGTACGGGCCCGCAGAGCCGCGACCAGGCCCGCGATGCCGGATCCGATCACGACGATGTCGGTGTCGATGGTCCAGCCGGGTTCGGGGGCGGTGAGACGTCGAGGGAGCATTGGGCCCTCCAGAGGGAGGCGTGGAGGCGAGTTCTCGTCAACCTGACTCTAACTCCTCCTGCGCGCGCCTGACTCCTCCGGGGGGACGGTTGGCACGCGCGCTGCCGACCGTGATCTTCACGCTCAGACCGCCTCAGGGCACCTGGCTCCCGCGAAGCGACGGCATCGCC
>DASQPY010000347.1:0-9256 GCA_035643735.1 Actinoallomurus sp.
CTAGAAGACAGAAGGGCTTTCGCAGAAATGATCCGCACACATGAGGCGGGTTCGCTCCGCCGTGAGCACGCCGGACAACAGGTCGTGCTCGCCGGCTGGGTCGCGCGCCGCCGCGACCACGGAGGCGTCACGTTCATCGACCTGCGTGACGCCTCGGGCATCGCGCAGGTCGTCTTCCGCGAGGAAGTGCTTGCCGCGCACGGAGCCGGCTCCGCTCACGACCTCCGCTCGGAGTTCTGCGTCAAGGTCACCGGCGAGGTCCGCGTGCGGCCGACGGGCAACGAGAACGCCGAGATCCCGACCGGTGACATCGAGGTCGCCGCCACCGAGATCGAGGTGCTGAGCGAGTCGGCGCCGCTGCCGTTCCCGATCGAGACCGACGTCAACGTCAATGAAGAGGTGCGGCTGAAGTACCGCTACCTCGACATCCGCCGTGAGGCCCAGGCCTACGCCCTGCGCGTGCGCTCCACGGCCTCCTACCTCGTGCACGACGTGCTGCGCGACCACGGGTTCGTCAACGTCGAGACGCCGACCCTCACCCGGTCCACGCCCGAGGGCGCGCGCGACTTCCTGGTGCCCGTACGCCTCAAGCCCGGACACTGGTACGCCCTGCCGCAGTCGCCCCAGCTGTTCAAGCAGCTGCTCATGGTCTCCGGGCTGGAGCGTTACTACCAGATCGCCCGCTGCTACCGCGACGAGGACTCACGCGCCGACCGGCAGCCGGAGTTCACCCAGATCGACATTGAGATGTCCTTCGTCGAGCAGGAGGACGTCCTGGGCGTCGCCGAGGACCTCGTCGGCCGTCTCTGGAGCGAGATCGCGGAATACGAGATCCCGCGGCCGATCCCGCGCATGACGTACGCGGAAGCGATGAGCCGCTTCGGCTCGGACAAGCCGGACCTGCGCTTCGGCAACGAGATCGTCGAGATGACGGAGTTCTTCAAGGACACGCCCTTCCGCGTCTTCCAGGCGCCGTACGTCGGTGCGGTCGTGATGCCCGGTGGCGGGGCGCAGACGCGCAAGGAGCTGGACGGCTGGCAGGACTGGGCCAAGGCGCGCGGGGCGAAGGGCCTCGCCTACGTCCTCGTCCAGCAGGACGGCACGCTCGGCGGCCCCGTGGCCAAGAACCTCTCCGACGCCGAGCGGGCGGGCCTGGCCGACAAGGTCGGCGCCGCGCGGCTGGAGATCGGCCGCCGCGGCAAGCTGATCGACGAGTCGCAGTGGGCGTTCGTGTGGGTGGTCGACGCGCCGATGTTCGAGGAGACCGACGAGGGCGGCTGGACGGCCGTGCACCATCCCTTCACCTCGCCCAGGGCCGAATGGGCCGACTCCTTCCAGGACAAGCCCGGCGAGGCGCTGGCCAACGCGTACGACATCGTCTGCAACGGCAACGAGATCGGCGGCGGCTCGATCCGTATCCACCGCGCCGACATGCAGCAGCGGGTGTTCGACACGCTGGGCCTGGCGCGCGAGGAGGCCGAGGAGAAGTTCGGCTTCCTGCTGGAGGCGTTCAACTACGGCCCGCCCCCGCACGGCGGCATCGCCTTCGGCTGGGACCGGATCGTCATGCTCCTCGCGGGCCGCGACACGATCCGCGACGTGATCGCCTTCCCCAAGGCGGCGTCCGGCTTCGACCCGCTGACCGCCGCGCCGACGCCGATCACGGCGGAACAGCGCAAGGAGGCCGGTGTGGACGCCAAGCCGGAGGGCCCGGCCGCCCCGCCGAACGAGCCCGGCCACATCGTCCGCCCGTCGGAAGAGCGCTACTGAGGCCGCTCCGCGCCGGACGGCACACCCGTCCGGCGCGGACCCGTCAGGCCGGGGCCTTCAGGACACCGCTCGTCATCGCGCGGTCCACGGTGAAGCCGAGACGGTCATACATCCGCAGGCCGACCGCGTTGTCGGCGTAGACGCCCAGCGTCACCACGTCGCACCCTTCGGCGAACATCCGGCGCATCGCCCAGGCCGTGATCGACGGGCCGAGCGCGCGGCCGCGTACGTCCGTGTGGACGGCGATCGCCGAGATGTGGCCGACGCCGGCGACGGCCGTCGTGTCGGCCAGGCAGGCGACCAGCCGGCCGTCCTCGCGGATCTCCGCCCATCGCCGTACCTTGGCGTCTCCCGGCCAGGCGGACGTGCCCGGGCTGACGAGCATGAGCAGCTCGATGATCGCCTCCTCGTCCTCGGACCAGCGCACGGCGGTCTCGGCGGCCTGCGGCGGCGGCTCCGTGTGGGCGGCGCGGAAGTGCCAGTCGGAGTGCTGGGACAGCGGAAGCGGCGTACCCCGCGGGACGATCACACGGATCCCCTCGGGGACCTGGTCGCGCACGCCGAACACCAGCTCCGGCGTGCGGTGCGGGGGCCCCAGCGCCACCAGTGACCGGATGCGGTCCTCGGCGTCGTACGCGGTGAAGGCGACCACGCGGCCGTCGGCGCTGTGCCAGGCGGGCCCGCGGTGCGCGCCGCGCACACCGCGCACGAACGGATCGTCACCGGTGAGGGAGAGGACGTCGTCCATCGAACAGGGGGGCCAAGAGGACATGGCCTCCAGAATAAGGATCTTTGGGTGGATCCCCGACGCAGGTGGCCCAGAGCGGACACGGCACTCACCGCCGGACATGTCGCCGGCCGAGCGCCCGCCATCCCCGACGTCGCCCCTCCGGACCGCACGGCGGCTTGCCGCGCGGGCGTGTCGCGCTGTCCGGGCCGCCGGATAGTGTCAGGACGTGGCGCGCAGGGACGACGAGCAGGCCGACAGCCTCTTCGACACACAGGCGGAAGAGACCGGGCGGGCGAACGCGCCGCTCGCCGTGCGGATGCGCCCACGCGGGCTCGACGAGGTGGTGGGGCAGGAGCATCTGCTCGGGCCGGGCACGCCGTTGCGTCAGCTCGTCGAGCGCGACACGGCGATGTCGCTGGTCCTGTGGGGTCCGCCGGGCACCGGCAAGACGACGCTCGCCTACGTCGTCAGCCAGGCGACCGAGCGGCGGTTCGTGGAGATCTCCGCCGTCTCCGACGGCATCAAGCAGGTGCGGGCCGCCATCGACCAGGCCAAGCGCGAGCTCGGCATGCGTGGCCGGCAGACCGTGATGTTCGTCGATGAGGTGCACCGCTTCAACAAGGCCCAGCAGGACGCGCTGCTGCCTGCCGTGGAGAACCGCTGGGTCTCCTTCATCGGCGCGACCACGGAGAACCCCTTCTTTTCCGTGATCAGCCCGCTGCTGTCCCGCTCGCTGTTGCTCACCCTCGAGCCGCTCGGCGACGACCAGCTCCGCGAGGTGATCCGGCGCGCTCTCGCCGACGAACGCGGGCTGGCCGGTGCCACGAGCCTCACCGACCCGGCCGAGGACCACCTCGTACGCCTGGCGGGCGGGGACGCGCGCCGGGCGCTCACCTACCTGGAGGCCGCCTCCTATGTCGCGACGGCCGGTGAGCCGATCGACGTGGACGTCCTCGAAAAGGCGGTCGACCGCGCCGCGGTCCGCTACGACCGCGAGGGCGACCAGCACTACGACGTCATCAGCGCGTTCATCAAGAGCATCCGTGGTTCCGACGTCGACGCCGCGCTGCACTACCTGGCCCGCATGATCGAGGCCGGGGAGGACCCGCGCTTCATCGCCCGGCGCCTCATCGTGCACGCCAGCGAGGACGTCGGCATGGCCGACCCGACCGCGCTGCAGACCGCGACCGCCGCGGCGCACGCGGTGGAGTTCGTCGGCCTGCCGGAGGCCCGCATCAACCTCGCCCAGGCCGTCATCCACCTCTCCCTGGCGCCCAAGTCCAACGCCGTCGTGCGCGCCATCGGCGAGGCGAGCGCCGACGTCAGGCGCGGCCTGGTCGGCCCGGTCCCCGCGCACCTGCGCGACGCGCACTACAAGGGCGCGGAGAAGCTCGACCACGGCAAGGACTACAAGTACGCCCATGATTTCTCCGGCGGCGTGGTCGAACAGCAGTACGCGCCCGACGTCGTGGCGGGGCAGGAGTACTACCACCCCACCAGGCACGGCATGGAGTCCCGCTTCTCGGAGGTCGTCGAACGCCTGCGCGCCGTCCTGCGCGGCACCCGCCACGACTGAGCCGCCCTGGGGCCGCGGACACGGCACGTGGTGGCCGGTTCAGGGCATGTCCGCACGGACACGTCGGTTCGGGTGACCTCCGGCGAGGTGAGGGGGACGGTATGGTCTGTCCGACCAGGTTCACCGCGAGCCGAAGGAGAGGGAGCCGATGCTGAGTGGCGGACAGGTGGCCGGCCTGATCGTGGCCGTGTTCTGGGCGATTCTTGTCGCCTTCCTCGCCTTCGTCCTGCTGCGGCTGGCCAAGCTGCTGAAGGAGGCCACCAAGATGGTCTCCGACCTCGGTGAGCAGGCCGTGCCACTGCTGGACGACATGACCGACACGGTCACGCGGGCCGGTGAGCAACTCGACCGGGTCGACCTGATAACCAAGAGCGTCGGCAGCGTCACGCAGAATGCCGCCGCGGTCACGACCACGGTCACCTCGGTGGTCGGCGGTCCGCTCGTGAAAGCGGCCGCCTTCTCCTATGGTGTCCGTAAGGCCATCGGTGCGCGCAACCAGGACGGCAAGCGGTGATCCGCCGGCTGTTCTGGCTGGTCCTGGGGGGCACTCTGGGTGCCTGGGCCGCCTTCCGGCTCAAGCGCCTCATGAGAGCGCTGACACCCCAGGCCCTCGTGCACCAGGCCTCCGGAGTCGGCCAGACCGTACGCGGCTTCACCGACGACGTTCGCAACGCCATGCACGCGCGCGAGGACGAGCTGCGGGACGCGCTCGGCCTCGACGCGCCAACCGAGACAGACAAGGACCACCACTGAGATGGAGTCGGCAGAGATCGCCCGCCGTTATCTCCGCTTCTTCGAGAAGCGCGGGCACGAAGTGGTGCCCTCGGCCAGCCTGATCGCCGAGGACCCCACACTGCTGCTGGTCAACGCGGGCATGGTGCCCTTCAAGCCCTACTTCCTCGGGCAGCGTAAACCGGCCCACCCACGGGCCACGAGCGTGCAGAAGTGCATCCGTACCCCGGACATCGACGAGGTCGGCAAGACGACCCGGCACGGCACGTTCTTCCAGATGCTGGGCAACTTCTCGTTCGGGGACTACTTCAAGGAGCAGGCGATCCCGTTCGCCTGGGAACTGCTCACCCGGTCCGAGGCCGAGGGGGGCTTCGGCTTCCCGGAGGACCGCCTCTGGGCGACCGTCTACCACGACGACGACGAGGCCTTCCGGATCTGGCGCGACAAGGTCGGCGTGCCCGAGGAGCGCATCCAGCGCCGTGGCATGGCCGACAACTTCTGGTCGATGGGCGTGCCCGGTCCCTGCGGCCCCTGCTCGGAGATCTACTACGACCGGGGCCCGGAGTACGGCCGCGAGGGCGGGCCCGTCGTCGACGAGGACCGCTACCTCGAAGTGTGGAACCTCGTCTTCATGCAGTTCGAACGCGGTCCCGGGGCGGGCAAGGAGGACTTCCCGATCCTCGGGGAGCTGCCCGCCAAGAACATCGACACGGGCATGGGCCTGGAGCGCATGGCCTCGATCCTCCAGGGTGTCGACAACATCTACGAGATCGACACCATGTGGCGGATCCTCGACCTCGCCGCCGACCTGACCAAGACCAAGTACGGCCGCGACGCCCGGTCCGACGTGTCCCTGCGGGTCGTCGCCGACCACGTGCGCAGCGGCACGATGATGGTGGGCGACGGCATCGTGCCCTCCAACGAGGGCCGGGGTTATGTCCTGCGCCGGATCCTGCGCCGCAGCATCCGCAACCTCCGCCTGCTCGGCGCGGGTGACGAGCGCTACCTGCACGAGCTCACCGAGGCCGCCATCGAGGGGATGTGCGAGACCTTCCCCGGGCTGCGGGCCGACGCCGCGCAGATCCACCACGTCATCGACGCGGAGGAGCAGTCCTTCCTGGCCACCCTCCGCACCGGTACGGCGATCTTCGACGCTTCCGCCGAGGAGGCCAAGCGCCGCAAGGAGTCCGTCGTCTCGGGCGCGCAGGCGTTCACGCTGCACGACACCTACGGCTTCCCGATCGACCTCACCCTGGAGATGGCAGCCGAGCAGGGCCTGGCCGTCGACGAGACCGAGTTCCGCCGGCTGATGGACGAGCAGCGGCAGCGCGCCAAGGCCGACGCCGCCGCCAAGAAGACCGGCAACCTCGACGTCTCGGTGCTCGGCGACATGCTCGAGCGCGCCGGTTCGGTGGTCTTCACCGGGTACGACTCCGTCGAGGCCGAGGCGCGCGTCGTCGGCCTGCTCGTGGGCGGCGCCAACGTCCCGTCGGCGGGGGAGGGCACCGAGGTCGAGGTCGTGCTCGACCGCACCCCCTTCTACGCCGAGGGCGGCGGTCAGCTCGCCGACCAGGGTCTTATCCGGTTCTCCAGCGGCGCCGAGGTCGAGATCCTCGACGTCCAGACGCCGCTGCCCGGCCTGGTCGTGCACCGCGGCCGGGTCCGGCAGGGCGAGGCCCAGGCGGGCGACACCGTGTACGCCGAGATCGACGTGGAGCGCCGCCGGGCGATCTCCCGCTCGCACACCGCGACCCACATGGTGCACCGCGGCTTCCGCAACGCGCTCGGCGAGTCCGCCGCGCAGGCCGGCTCGGAGAACGCCCCGGGCCGGTTCCGGTTCGACTTCACCGCGGCTGGAGCGGTGCCCCCGAGCGTGCTGCGCGACGTCGAGGACGAGGTCAACGCGACCCTCATCGACGACCTCGGCGTGCACGCCTCGGTGCACTCCATCGACGAGGCGCGCAAGATGGGCGCGCTCGCGCTCTTCGGCGAGAAGTACGGCTCCGAGGTCCGCGTGGTGGAGATCGGGGACTACTCCCGCGAGCTGTGCGGCGGCACGCACGTCGCGCGTTCGGGCCAGCTCGGCTTGATCAAGGTCCTCGGAGAGCAGTCGATCGGCGCCGGCGTACGCCGGGTCGAGGCGCTGGTCGGCATCGACGCCTTCCAGTTCCTGGCCCGGGAGAACGTCCTGGTGGCCCAGCTCGCCGAGCAGTTGAAGACCCGCCGCGAGGATCTGCCCGAGCGCGTCTCCGGCCTGGTCACCCGGCTCCGCGAGGCGGAAAAGGAGCTGGAACGAATCCGCTCGCGCCAGGTCCTGGAGATCGCCGGAGAGCTCGCTGCCGGCGCGCAGGACCTCGGTGGAGTCGCATTCGTCTCCCACCGCGCGCCCGGCGGAGTCGGCGCCGACGACCTGCGACGGCTCGCGGTCGACGTGCGCGGCCGTCTGACGGGCCGTCCGAGCGTCGTGGTCGTCGCGGGCGTCCCCAAGGACCGCCCGGTCGTGGTCGTGGCCGTCAGCGACGAGGGCCGGGATCGTGGCCTGCGTGCGGGGGCGCTCGTCGGCGTCGCGGCCAAGGCACTCGGTGGCGGGGGCGGCGGAAAAGACGACCTCGCACAGGGCGGAGGAGTCAACCCCGAGGCGATCGGGGAGGCTCTGGCCGCCGTCCGGCGAGCTGTGGGGAGCGCGTGAACCACCCGGGGCCGGAGCAGCGCATGAGACGCGGCGTCCGCCTCGGAGTCGATGCGGGAAGTGTCCGCATCGGAATCGCCCGGAGTGATCCGGCCGGCATCCTGGCCTCCCCACTGGAGACCGTACGCAACGGAAAAGGCGACATCGAGCGCATCGTCCAGCTCGTCGCCGAGAACGAGGCCGTCGAGGTGATCGTCGGCCTGCCGACCTCGCTGTCGGGCCGTGAGGGCCCGGCCGCGGGCGAGGCCCGCCGGTTCGCCTCCCGCATCGCCCGGCGCCTGGGCGCCGGGTCCGTACGTCTGTTCGACGAGCGGCTCACGACCGTGACCGCCGAGAGCGGGCTGCGGCAGGGTGGCGTACACGGCCAGGCACGCCGCAAGGTCGTCGACCAGGCCGCCGCGGCGGTGCTTCTGCAGGCCGCACTCGACGCCGAACGCTTGACGGGCCGTCCACCTGGGGAGATTGTCCGGGGGGACACATGAGTGGCGCGGACCTTGATTTTCTCAGACAGCTCGCCGAACGGCAGCGGTCGGCTCGCGCCGACCGGTCCGGGCGCGGCGGTGGCCGTGGCCACCGTGGACGGCGCCGCAAGAAGTCCAGAAAAGGGCGAAGGCTGGCGCCCCTGATCGCGATCGTCTTCCTCATCGCGGTCGTCGGCGGTGGCGGATATATCGGCTTTACGAAGCTGAGCGGGATCATCCACCCGCCGGACTACAGCGGCACGGGCACCGGCGCGGTCACTGTCCAGATCCAGGACGGCGACTCCGTACGCCAGATGGGCCGACGCCTCGAACAGGCCGCCGTCGTCAAGTCCAGCAGCGCCTTCTACAAGATCGCCAAGGATGACCCCAAGGCCACCAGCATCCAGCCCGGCTACTACCGGCTGAAGCTGCATATGTCGTCCAAGTCCGCACTCGCGCTGCTGCTCAGCCCGGCGTCGCGGACCGGACGGCTCACCTTCCCCGAGGGCAAGCGCGCCGCGCAGGTCTACCAGACGCTGGCCGCCCGTACCCACATCTCGGTGAAGAGCTTCCTACGTGCCGCCCAGAACCCCAAGGCGCTCGGGTTGCCCTCGTACGCCAAGGGACAGGTCGAGGGGTACCTCTTCCCCTTCACGTACGACCCGCCGCCGAAAGCCACCGCGACCCAGGTCCTGAAGGCGATGGTGGACCAGTTCAAGAAGGCAGCCGACGACATCGACCTGGAGAGCGAGGCCAAACGCGCCCACATGTCACCGCATGACGTCGTGGTGGCCGCGAGCCTGGTGCAGGCCGAGAGCGGCACGACCGAGGACATGCCGAAGGTCGCACGGGTGATCCAGAACCGCCTCCACAGCCCGCAGCCGTGGATGCACAAGCTCCAGCTCGACAGCACGGTCATGTACGGTCTCGGCAAGTACGGCATCGTCGCCAGTGGCAACGACACGAAGTCGACCAGCCCGTACAACACCTACACCGTCTCGGGCCTGCCGCCCGGCGCGATCTGCAATCCCGGTGAGGAGGCCCTGCGGGCCGTGCTCAAACCCGCGAAGGGCCCGTGGATGTACTTCGTGACGACCGACCCGGCGCACCACGTCACCAAATTCACCGACAGCTATTCCGAGTTCAACCGTTTCCGCCAGGAACTCCAGCAGAACCTGGAGCACGGATGACCCGTGCGGCGGTCCTCGGTTCGCCGATCGCGCACGCGCTGTCGCCGGTGATCCACCGCGCCGCGTACGCCGCGCTCGGCCTGGACTGGACCTACGACGCCGTCGAGT
>DASQPY010000348.1:0-3667 GCA_035643735.1 Actinoallomurus sp.
CGGTGAAGGGACGATCAGTCACCGTTCCTCCCCCGAGTTCCGCCGCGGCGTCGGTGCTGTGCGGACCATGTCATCTCTCCCACGCGATGGTGGGATGAGCGGCCGCGAAGTCTCCGGCACCGGCGGCGGAGAACTCGGCGACGTTCATCGGCTCGGCCTGGAGGGATAGGGCAGCAACGCCATCTCACGGGCATTCTTGATCGCCGTGCCGAGCATCCGCTGCCGGCGTGGGGTCATACCGGTGATGTGGCGGTCGCGGATCTTGCCGCGGTCGGAGATGAACCGCCGGAGCAGGTCGACGTCCTTGTAGTCCACATAGGTCACGCCTTCGATGGGGTTGCGCTTCACGCGCCGTCGGTCGGGCACGGGTGTTCCTTCTCCTCACGGCCGGGCGGCGGGCGGGGTCATCGCTCCTCGCGGAACAGCACATGGCGCCGCATGACCGGGTCGTACTTCCGCGGTTGCAACGGAGCCTAATGAAAACGGTTTTCGTTGTCTATCGGCTGTGACGATCGTGGCGAGACCCTCCATGATCGGCTGCTGCTGATCCTGGCCGAGATCGCCGACCCGCTGGACGTCGCGACCGCCATCGACACGGCGGACGTCGGCGTACGGATCGACACGGTCGCGATGATCGCCGATCTCGCCACGATCGCCCATGAGCTCGGCGGCGGTGAGACCCTCGCCGACCGTGGAATCGCCGGGTCGGCCACCACGGCCGTACGGCCGCGAGCGTGCTGGCACGCCAGGCCGCTCCACCGCGACCAGCGAGACGACCGTCGAATGGACCGACGGGATCACCTACCCCGTCATCGACGTGGACGTCTCCTCCGCGAGCCACCCCTTCTACACGGGCCGAACCCGCCTCGTGGACACCGCCGGACGGGTCGAACGGTTCCGGCGCCGCTACGGGAAGGCGACGGAAGGCGGCCGATGACCGGCGTGCGATGTCGTCAACGGACGGGGTCGCCGCAGCATTCGACCATCGGCTGCCATCGGAGGCCACGAGCGTTCGGTTCAGGGACGTGGGTCGTCCGGCAGGTGGATCAAGCGCAGTCGACGCACCGGCCGAAGATCTCCACGGTGTGGTCGACGTCGACGAAACCCGCCTCAGCGGCGACGCGATCGGCCCAGCGCTCGATGGCGCGTCCTTCCACCTCGACGCTGCGCCCGCACGAACGGCAGGTCACATGGTGGTGATGACCGCTGCTCCGGCAGCGCCGGTAGAGCGTCTCTCCGCTCTCGTCCCGAATGGTGTCGACTCCGCCATCCTGGCTCAGCACCTGCAACTGCCGGTAAACGGTGGTCAGCCCGACGCGTTCACCCCGGCGGCGCAACTCGGCATGGATCTCCTGAGCACTCGAGAACGCGGGCAGTTCGGCCAGGACGGAACCCAGCGCCTCCGCCTGCCGGGTGCCCCGCACCCGCGTACCCCGCGACATCGGCTGTGAGCTCATCGGCATCGCTCCGGGATCCTTCATCGTACGCACGACCTTACCAATCGGCCGCGCTGTTTCCGACCGGCCCGCAGGCCGCCGCGGCACACCCATGAACCTCGGCCTTGCCAGGTCGGATCTCGAAGTCGTCACCCCGCCGCCGCCGCCTCGCTCCCCCGGCGACGGGACACCCCGGGCCGCCGGCCCGCGACGGCCCGGGCCTCGCCTGAAGCCGGATCCACGCTCGCGCTGCACCGCCTTGCGCCGTCAGCGCTCTTCCTGTAGAAAATGAAAACCGTTATCAATAAGGAGCAAGATGACCGGGGTCGGCGGGCGGGCGGCAGTGGAGTTGGTCCTCACGGGAACGGCGTGCGGAAGTCTTGGTGTCCAGGTCGTCCTGCGGCGCCTGGCGTTCTTCACCGAGACACTCGGGCACGTCGGGTTTCTCGGCATCGTCGCCGCCACGATCGTGGGCTCCGACATCAAGGTGGGAGCCGCGGTCGCCGCGGCGGGCGCCGTGGCGCTGGCCGGCCGGGGCGGGCTGGACTCCGGCCGGCACAACCGGCAGTCCGGAGTCCTGATCAGTGGCGCACTCGCGCTCGGCGTCGTCCTGATCTCAACCCAGCAGGGCTTCAGCAAGGACCTGACCGCCGCGCTCGTCGGATCACCTCTCACCGTCACATCCGGCGACATCGTGGCGGCGGGCATCGTGGCGGCGTGCGTCGTGGCGGTGCTCACGGCCGTGCACAAGGAACTGCTGCTGGCCGCTTTCGATCCAGCAGTGACACGAGCGTTCGGCTATCCCGCCCGTCTGATCGACATGGGTCTGCTGAGCTTGCTCGCGGTCACCGTGGTGACAGCCGCCCCGGCGATCGGCGCCACCCTGCCGCTGGCCCTGCTCGTCGGCCCGTCCGCCACCGCCCTGCTGTGGACCCGCCGCGTTGTCCCCGCCACGGTTCTCGGCGGCCTTCTCGCGGCCGGATCGGCCACGGCCGGACTCGTGCTGTCCCTGCACTACCGCCTCGCGGCCTCCGCGGCCAGCGCCGTTCTGTGCGGAGCCCTTTTCCTCCTCACTCTCGGCGCCGGCCGCCTCGGCCATCTGGCGGCCGGGTTCACGCGCAGGCCGATCTGACGGCGCCTTCCAACGATCACTACGAACGAGGAGACCGATGACCTCCGCAAATCATGACTCCAGGGTGCCGGTCACCGTACTGACCGGATTCCTGGGCTCGGGCAAGACCACACTGCTCAACCGGATCCTGACCGAGGAGCACGGCCGCCGGATCGCGGTCATCGAGAACGAGTTCGGCGAGGTGGGCGTGGACGACGCGCTCGTACTGGACTCGGAGGAAGAGATCTTCGAGATGAACAACGGATGCATCTGCTGCACCGTTCGCGGCGATCTCATCCGCATCCTCGGCACACTCATGCGCCGCCGCGACTCCTTCGACCGGATCATCGTGGAGACCACCGGCCTGGCAGACCCGGCGCCGGTGGCCCAGACGTTCTTCGTCGATGACGAGATCGGCTCCCGGCTGCGGCTGGACGCGATCGTGACTCTGGTGGACGCCGCGCACGTGCTGACCCACCTGGAGGAGATCAAGCCCGAGGGCGTGGAGAACGAGGCCATCGAACAGGTCGCCTTCGCCGACCGCATCGTCTTGAACAAGACCGACCTCGTCGACGACGACCGGCTCGACGCCGTACGACGCCGGCTACGCGGTATCAACGCTCTCGCCGAGATCATCCCGACCACCCGCGCGGAGATCGACCTCGGCCTGGTCCTCGACGTCGGAGCCTTCGACCTCGGCCGGGTGCTCGAGACCGACCCACAGTTCCTCATCGACACCGACCACCAACACGACCAGAGCGTCACCTCGGTCGGCATCGAACTCCCCGGTGAGATCGACGTCGAACGACTCAACGACTGGCTCGGCGAACTGCTGTCGTCCAAGGGCACCGACATCTTCCGGTCCAAGGGGATCCTCGCCCTGGCCGGCTCGGACCGGAAGTACGTCTTCCAGGGCGTCCACATGCTCTTCGACGGCGAGAACGGCCGGCCCTGGCGCGACGGCGAGTCCCGGCTCAACCGGATGGTCTTCATCGGTCGCGATCTGGACCGTACCGAACTGGAGCGCGGCTTCGCCCTCTGCCTCGCCGGAGTTCCGGCGTGACCGCGGCGACCCGTGCCGACGTGATCTGGCGCATGACGGTGGACGACGCCCCGGTGG
>DASQPY010000349.1:0-4138 GCA_035643735.1 Actinoallomurus sp.
TTGTTCGACCGGGCACCCGGACGCGTCGCCCTCACCCCGGCGGGCCGGGAACTGCTGCCCGCCGTCCAGCGGGCGCTCTCCGAACTGGCGGACGGCCTGGCGGCGGCGAGAGCCGCCGGCAGCGGACGGGTGGGCCGGATCCGGCTCGGGTTCGCCGCCTCTCTCGCCCTCACCGTCCTGCCGGACCTGCTGGGCGCCTACCGCAGGCGGTACCCCGACGTGCGAATGGACATCACGGAGATGACCACGGCGCCCCAGATCACCGCCCTGCGCAAGGAGAGCATCGACATCGGCCTCCTGAGAGAACCACCCGCAGACGAACCGGATCTGGGTTTCCGGACCATCCTGACCGAGGGCTTCGTCGCCGTCCTGCCCGCCGGGCACCCTCTGGCCGCCCAGCGTCGCGTACGCGTCGCGCAACTGGCCGAGTCACCCTTCGTGCTCCTGCCCCGCACGGCCGGCCCCGGACTCCACGACCGGATCACCGCCCTGTGCCAGGATGCCGGCTTCACCCCACGTACGGCGCAGTACGCGGTGGAATGGCAGACCGTCTGCGCGCTGGTCGAGGCCGACCTCGGGGTATCGCTGGCGCCCGCGAGCATCCGGCGAATCCGCCTCAGGAACGTCGCCTTCCGCCCGATCGAGCCTGGCACCTTCCGTACGAGCGTCGCCGTCGCCTGGCGTAAGGACGAGCGGAACCCGCTGGTCACGCGGCTGCTGGAGACCATCAGCGGAGACGGTCCCCAGGCCCGGGGCCTGTCTCGCCCTCCCAGCGCGCCGCTCGCTACGGAACGGAACCTCCAGACAGGCCCTAGTCGAGGCCCAGGTCGGCGAGTGTGAAGACCGAGCGGTACTCCAGCCCCGCTTCGGCGATGCGTGGCTGGGCGCCGCGCTCCACGATCGTGGCGACGCCGGCGATCTCCGCACCCGCCTCGCGCAGCGCCTCGACCGCGGTCAGCACGGAGTTGCCGGTCGTGGAGGTGTCCTCGACGGCGAGCACCCGGCGCCCGGACACGTCCGGCCCCTCGATCCGCCGCTGCAGCCCGTGCGCCTTGCCCTCCTTGCGTACGACGAAGGCGTCGAGCCGCCGCCCGCGCGCGGCAGCGGCGTGCAGCATCGCGGTGGCGACCGGGTCGGCGCCGAGCGTCAGCCCACCGACCGCGTCGTAGCCGAGGTCCTCGGTGAGGTCGAGCATCGTCCGCCCGATCAGTGGTGCGGCCTGTCCGTCGAGGGTCACGCGGCGTAGATCGACGTAGAAGTCGGCTTCCCGGCCGGACGACAGGACCACCCTGCCGTGCACGACCGCCTTGCTTCTGATCTCGGCGAGGAGATCGTCCCGGTCCGTCATGCCTGAAACTGTAGCCATGACACCAGGCACGCTCATCCTGCTGCACAGTCCGCTGACCACCGCGTCGGCGTGGGGTGCGCTGCCGGAGGCCCTCGGCCCGTACGACGTCGCCGTCCCCGAGGTCACCGACGACGACCGGCCCCCGTACGGCCCCCGGTACGTCGCGCGGGCCGCGCTGGAGATCGCCGCGGCCGGAGTGCGGCCGCCGGTCGTCTTGGTCGCGCACGGTGACGCCGGGCCGCTACTGCCCGCGATCGGCGCGGCACAGCGAGCCGCGCACCGGCTCGTCGGCGGCTACGTGTTCCTCGACGCGGCCCTTCCGGGCCCGGCTGCGGACCGCCGGCAGTACCCCGAGGGCGAGGTGCCTGATGGGGTCACGGTACGTACGCGCGGCGCCGACTTCTTCGCCGAGGAGCCGCCGATGCCGCAGGACTGGCCGGACGCGCCCTGCGGCTATCTGCGAACGTCGACGCGCCACGAGGACCAGGCAAAACAGGCACGGATGCGCGGCTGGGCGGTCGCCGAACACCCCCTGGGGCACTTCGCGGCGGTACGGGATCCGGAGGGCACGGCAGGGGCTCTCCGGACGTTGATGTCGGCTCTTTGAGATATTCCGCCGCCTGAGAACTGGGTGATACCGTCGCGGAACGGACGCAAGGACGTGTCAGGCTTTCGGGAGTCACGCTGCGTGGCCGGGCAACTCGACATACAGTCTCGTCGTACAGTGGCGGGCGACCGAGTCAACGGTGACACGCGGGAAAAGTCAGGCCAGCCGAGCGTAGGTAAGCCGCATTCGCACCATAGTCCTCAGGAGCTTCCAATTACTGGATCGGCATACGCCAGCGGCGGACTTCACTACGCTTTGGACCAAGGTCGCTCGCCGGCTCGAAAGCTCACCCGTGGGTCGCAGATATAGGGTCTCGTGCCGAGGAAGGGGCGGTGTCGCGTGGATCGCTGCGCGCTGTTCGTTGATGCCAGCTATCTCCTGGCGGACGGCGCGATGGCGGTGCACGGAACCCGCCGTCGTGAGTCCGTGTCCTGGGACTTCGGCGGCATGCTCCAACTCCTTGGCAACCTGGCACGCGAGCGCACCGGCCTCCCCCTGCTGCGCTGCTACTGGTACGAGGCGACCGTCGAGGGCCGCCGCTCACCCGAGCACGACGCGCTGGCCGACCTGCCGGGCATCAAGCTCCGCCTGTCGCGCATCCGTCCCGGCCGCCGCGAAGGCGTGGACACCGAGATCCACCGCGATCTGATGACCCTTGCCCGCAACGGCGGGGTCGCGGACGCCATCGTCGTCAGCGGCGACGAGGACATCGCACCGGTGATCGCCGAGGCCCAGGACCACGGCGTCCGTGTGACCGTGGTGCACGTCGCGGTCGATGGCAACTGGACCATCTCCCGGGTGCTCCGCCACGAGTGCGACGACCTCATCGAGATCGGCTCCGGGCACCTCCGGCCCTACGTCAACCTGCTGTCCGGCATGGACACCTCCGCGCCGCCGCTCTCGAACGGGCACTCCAGCAGCACCGGTGGCGCACTGTCGCCGCTGCACTCACCGGCCCAGCACGCGAGCCCGCCGCCGAGCACGCCGATCACCGGCCACCCACCTCAGCTCGGCAGCCCGTCGCCCTCGGGCCTGGGGTCGCCCTCGAGCAGTCACTCGCCGATGCCGCCACTGCGCTCGGCGCCCACGCACGCGGCGCCCACCCCGCCGATCATCCCGTCGAAGCCGGCGGTCGGCCCGCCGGGCGGCTCGTCGCCGGGCCGGGTCTCGCCGGGTTCGGGCCAGCCGGGCAACAACAGCGGCCAGCAGTACGTCCAGCAGCCGGTCGGTCCCTACACCGGTCCGCAGCAGGTGCCGCCGCCACAGCCGCAGCAGGCCACGCCGACGCTCTCCGACGCGGTCAAGGCCGCCCATCAGGAGGGTCAAGATTTCGGTGAGTCGGTCGCACGCGACGCGCCGGCGCTCTGGCTCGAAGCCGTACTCGCGCGCAAGCCCAGAATGCCTTCGGACCTTGAGGCCCGGCTGCTCCAGGGCTCGTCACTGCCGATCGACTTTCTGCTGCATGACGAGGTGCGACACGCGCTGCGGCGCGGATTCTGGGACGCGCTCGAACGCTCGCGTCGCGTCTGATCACGATAACCTTTTTCGTGGCGGGGCCTTCCCGGCCGGCGAACCCCTGTGACGCATCTCGGGGATGATGCGAAATGACCAGATTCGCAGGAGGTCCGACGGGTAGCGTCTAGAAGGTGACGCATGTGACCGAAGACGATCTCGATGACATGGAGTTCGACACACTCCGAACCGGCGACCACGCCTCGGCGGCGAGGCGTTTCGTCGAGCTCGCCGAGACGGTCTCAGGCGGCGTTTCACGCGCCAGCCTGTTGCTGCGTGCGGGTGAGCAGTGGCAACACGCGGGAGAGCACGCGAAGGCCGCTGAGACGTTCCGTGGCGCCCTCGTCGACGGCGGTGATACCTACGGTGACCCGCGCATCTATCTGGCCGGTGCTCTGTTCGAGCTGGACCGGCGCGACGAGGCCGGTGCCCTGATCGAGCAGGTGCGCGCCGAGTCACCACGCGACCCGGAGGTCTATCGCGCGGTGGCCGAGCTGCTCTACGAGCAGGGCGAGCTCGTCGGTGCGCACGACTGGTCCACCACGGGCGCCGACCTGGCACGGTCGAACGACCCGGACAGCCTCGAGGGTCTGCTGCGGATCCGCTACCGTTCCCGTCTCGACCTGCGCCGTCCCGAGGATGAGTACGACGCGCTGCTGGACGAGCTGCTG
>DASQPY010000350.1:0-5370 GCA_035643735.1 Actinoallomurus sp.
GGAGGTCATCCCCCGCTTCTGCCCGCCGAGGGAGAGCGTGATCCCGGGCCCGCTGCCGACATAGGTGACGCCGCTGCCGCTGATGGACTTGACGGTCACCGTCCTGACGCCGAGGCGTGCCGGCGGAGAAATCTCATCGTGAGGCGATACGAGCACTTCACATTTACCCTTATGACATGCGGAAAGCCGGGTCCCGTCGGCCGCCGCCGGAAGAACACCGGTGGTCGCGGAGGCCTTCACGGACGCTTCGGCACTGGGCGTGCGCGAAGGGGCGGACGAACTGCCGGCCTTGGGTTCGCCGGAGCCACCGCAGCCCGAAGCCATAATCACCATCATGAACACGACCATCGAACGCCGGCCCATATCTCCTCCAGTCGAATTCACTCGTACAGCCGTCCTCCAGAGCGCAGCGAAGATACGTCACATGTCCGGGACCGATCCCGTAACTTCGCACGTCACAGCCGGATCCGGGGCCGAGGTGCTCGAAATCCGCCCGCTGCCGGGTCCGCCACCCTGATCGCGGCAGAACTTATCACCGCTCTGGCACAGGAGGCGTCCCTTGCTTTACTTCACGCCTGACGACCTCGAACACCGATATGTGCGGCCGGCGGTGGAGTGTGGCTGTGAAAGACGAGAGCAAGCGCACTTTCAGCGACCTCGATGACGCCGACCTACGCGAGCTGAGGACGTGCATTACGCGACCGCGCTGATGCCCACGCCTATCTCACGGCGCGCATCGGGTCCGGGAAGTCGACGGAGGACAGGGCGCGGCCGTGGAAGTCGAACAGCGTGAGGTTGTCGTTGGGGGTGCCCTCACCCGGCGCCCAGCCGACGCCGGGGACCCATTCCGGCGCCCAGTAGAAGACGCCGGCGCCGTGGTGGTCCGGAACCGCCGCGACGGTGGACAGCAGGTCGGAGAGGAAGGCGAGCTGGCCACCGCCGGTGGCGGGGTAGCCGGGGACCAGCTGGGACTCCTGCCACAGGAAGTTGCCGAGCTGATCGCCGTTGTCGAGCGTCCAGCCGTACTGGGTCTCGACGACCGCCACGTCGCGGTCGTACCGGGCGGCCAGGTCGTTCAGGTTGGCGCGCAGGTCGGACAGCGTGCCGTGCCAGAACGGATAGTAGGAGAGCCCGATGACGTCGAACGGCACGCCTTGCGCCACGAGGTGGTCGAAGAACGAGCGGCTCCACGCGTTGTCGCCGCCCTGGTCGAAATGGGCCACGAGCCTGGGGGTCGGGCCGCGCGCGTCTCGTGCGCCGTCGGCCGCCGCACGCAAAAGGGTGCCCAGGGCGTCCCAGCCGGTGTCGGCGGTCCAGTCGATGGACCCGGTCGGCCACAGCATGCCGTTCCGGATCTCGTTGCCGAGTTGCAGCATGTCCGCCGGTGTCCCCTGTGCGCGTAGCCGATCGAGGACGTCGCGCGTGTAACCACGGACGGTACGGGCGAGGGCGGGCAGATCCTGGCCCGCCCAGGCCCGCGGAGTGGCCTGCGTCTGCGGATCGGCCCAGAAGTCGCTGTAGTGCGGGTCGAGCAGCAACCGCATGCCCGCCGCCTTGGCCCGCCGCGCCATCGCCAGGACGGACGGCAGGTCGCTGTATCCGGCAGGAGGGTTCACCCACAGCCGCAGGCGTACGTAGTCGGCGCCGTGCCCGGCGAGGATCCGCTCGGGCGGCGCGGCACGGCCACGGTCGGTGTAGGTGACTCCGGCCGCCGCCTCCTGCACGGCGAACGACAGGTCGTCTCCGACGATCATCTCGGGCCCGCGTGCCAACGTGCGCAACTCGCCCACGCAGGGGGTACGGCCCGCGTCTCCGGTCACCGACAGCCGGACCCACCGGGCCGATCCGGCCGACGCGAACCAGACCGGCGCCCCGGCGTCGACGCGCGCTCCGCCACGTACGATCCGAAACCGGTCCGGGACCGTCGCGGTCGCGATCCTCACGGTCGCCGGAGTGCCGCCCAGCAGAGTGACCCCGAGCCCGTTCAGCGCGCGGGTGCGCTTCAGGTCGATCGTGATCGTCCCCGACGGACCGGCCGGGCACCACGCCGTCGCCGCGTTGCCGTCGACGGCCCACGCCGCCCGCCCATCCCCGGTGCTGTCCGCCGTCGCCGAGCCGGTCAGGGCGAGATCCACCACCGGGGTGCCGTGGGACGCGCCCGCGCGGGCTTCGGCGGCCGGGACGAGCAAGGCGACAGAGAGTGCGAAACCGGCTAACACGCGACCTATCACAGCCACCACACTGACCGACCGGTCGCGGCTGTCAAGGGACGTCTCAGCGAAGGCGGGCGAACTCGCGCAGGGTCCGCGGCGGGCGTCCGCCGATGCGTTCGATCGCCTCGGTCACCTCGTAGAGGTCATGGTGGCCTCCGATGATCCGGAATAGCTCCCAGAGATGGGACAGGTGCTCCACCACGACAGGGTCGTCATTGAGGGCCATCGCCTTGAGCCGCCACTCCCGCGGGTCCTGGTCGACGTAGACCAGCCCGTCGCCGAACGTCCGCGCGGCCTCGCCGATGGTCATGATCTCGCCGGTCAGCCGGCAGATCGGATCCGCCTCACCACCCGGGCCGGTGAGCAGGCCGGCCGCCACCCGCGCCACGTCGGTCCCCGCGATCAGCGGGAGCACGGTCTCGGGAGACCCGAGCGGAAGCGCGAGCTCACGCCCGCCGCCCGCCTCTGCCAGGACGGCCAGATTTTCGAAGAACACCGCCGCGCGCAGGTGGATCGCGCCCACACCGGCCCGGTCGAACACCTGCTCCGACACCCAGTGCCGGCGCATGTGCGGGGTGCCGGCCTCGGGATCGGCGGCGAGCTGTGACACGTCGACCACCCGCTCCAGCCCCTCCTGCCGGGCGGCCGCGGCGTCGAGCATCCCGGCGGTCACCGGGTAGGTGAAGAACGCCCGGCGCACGCCGCGTACGGCCGGCATCACCGAGGTGATCTCACGGAGGTCGCCGATGACCACCTCGGCGCCCTGCGCCCGCAGCTCGGCGGCCCTGGCGTCCTCCGAACGCACGAACGCCCGTACGGCCTGCCCGCGCTCGAGCAGCATGCGTGCGACATGCCGGCCCGTCGATCCCTGCCGGCCGCCCGCCGCCCCGGTGACGAGTATGGGTTCCATCATCTCTCCTTGGCCGGGCGTCACAGGGTGACGGTGAAGGCGCCGAGGTGTTCGAGCGCGCGGAGGAAGGGCCCGGCCGGGAAGGCCTCGCTCACGCTGAGGACGCCGCTCTTGGCGGGCGCCTCGCCACCGACCAGCCGCAGAGCCGCCTCCACCGAGGCCAGCGCGCCCGCCCGCCAGAGATCGTGCCCGCTCACCTGCCCCGCGCGGGCGCCGTGATCCGCGATCGCCTGGACGGCGACGGTGAAGTCGCTCTGCGCCCGGGTTTCGGCGTCGGCGTCCTCGCTGTCGAAGACCCGCTCCTCCTCGAAGGTGCCGGAGGTCAGCATCGCCTCGACCTCGCGGGCAGGGACGTGACGGGGGACGGTGATGACCTCGGGGAAGGGCATGGGCGTGATCATCGTCCGAGGACCGATCGGTGGCGGGAACGGGAACACCGCGTTGCGGGGCTCCACGTAGCCCACACGGAGAGCACCCTCCGAGAAGCTGATCCGCTCGGTCTCGGCGAACAACTGCCGCGCCGTGTTCAGGGCTCCGCTGGTCATCCGCCAGCCGCTCACCGCGTACGCGATCGTCACCCGGTCGATGCCGGTCATGCCCTCGGTCACCGCGCCGGCGAGCAGGTCCCCAAGGCCGCCGTAGAAGCTCAGCCCGGGGATCATGATGGCGCCCGTACGCTGCGCCGGCTCCTGGTACGTCTCGAACATGTGCTTGACGTGGTGCGGCTCGACGGCGTGGTCGATGTAGTGGCACCCCGCTTCGGCCGCGGCCGAAGCGACCGGGGCACCCGTCACCGAGAACGGACCGGCACAGTGGATCAGTACGGCGGCGCTCCCGGCGAGCTCGCGCAGGGCCGCCCGGTCCTCCAGGGAGGCCACGGCGGCACGTGAGCCGAACTCGCCGGCCATCGCCCGCAGCGCCTCGTCATCGCGTCCCGCCAGCACCACCTCCTGGCCCCGGGAGAGCAGCTCGGATGCCACGAGACGTCCCGTATGCCCGTTGGCGCCGTAGATTGCGATGGGTGGTGCGGTCATGGCCATCCACTTCCATACCGTGAGTATGTAACTTGGACTGCGAACGTAAGTTCGACTTCGCTGTCCTGTCAAGGGGGACGAATGGTTCGCCGGACCCAGGCCGAGCGCTCTGACGCGACATCGTCCAGGCTCGTCTCCGCCGCGCGGGAGCTGTTCGGCCGTGACGGCTACGCCGCCACCTCCATCGAGGCGATCGCCGCCGCGGCCGGGATGACCAAGGGCGCGGTCTACCACCACTTCGGCAACAAGGCCACGCTGTTCCGGCTGGCCTTCATCCACGAACAGCAGCAGATCTCCGCCACGCTGGAGCGTGCCGCCGCCGAGGAGCCCGACTCCTGGTCCGCGCTGCTCCGAGGCTGCCGGACCTTCCTGGGCCACTGCCTGAACCCGGAGTTCCGGCGGATCGTGCTGCTGGACGGTCCGGCCGTCCTCGGCTGGGAGGAGGTACGCGAGATCGAGTACGCGCACACGCTCCGGGTACTCACCGAGGGCATACGCGCCGCCGCCGCGGACGGCAACGTCATCGACGGAGACCTGACCGCCCGATCTCAACTGATCTTCGGTGCACTGTGCGAGGCGGGGATGCTCCTCGCCCGGTCCGACGACCCCGCCACCGCACTCCCTGTCGTGTCCGCCGAGGCGGAACACCTGCTGAGCTCCCTGCGGCGTACCTGACAGATCGCGTTCGCGGCGAGCGGCGTCCAGGCGGCGCCGCACCGTGGGCGGCGGCCGGTGGCCGGGGGCGGCCCAGGCGGACCAGGTTTGGGCACGCCTGTTCGTCCTACCTCGGGTGGGCGCGGGAGGCGATAGTCTCGCGCGATCGTGTCAGCCGGTCCTCAGCTCGGTGCCGGTGGGCAGCAGGCGGATGAGGCTTCGGGGAGCGGGAGGGCGGCGCTCAGGCGTCTGTTGTAGCCCGATCGCTGGGCCAGGTAGGGGATGAAGACCAGGGCAGATGGCGGCAGACGAACCGCAGCCGGCGCACCGTCCTCGTACCAGCGTGCGGCCTCCTGCCGGGTCCGTACGCCGAGCGTCGGAACCGACACCGAGCAGGACTTGGGCCACCACAAGGGTGATGAGCTCGGCCTCGGTGAGGCGGACCGGCCGACCGGTTCGGGCGGACTTCCCAGAGTGAGAAGGGTGTTCAGCCGCCACAAACTGATCATGAACACCTTTCAACCGCCGCAGACACCACCCACGGAGGCTTACTCATCCA
>DASQPY010000351.1:0-6160 GCA_035643735.1 Actinoallomurus sp.
CAGCGCGTCAGCCACGGGAACCCCGCCTCGACGCGCGCGCCGTCGCGATCACAGTGGCCGGCCCGGTCACGACGAGGAGCAGACCGGTGAGCACGACCTTGGCGACGTCGTGCCAGGACGACCAGGGAGCCAGCGCGAGCCCGGCGGTCACCAGCGGAGCGGCCACCGCCGACCCGGCCGAGATGAAGTGCAGGCGCAGGAAGCGGTCACGGGTGAGCAGCAGCCGTACGGTCGCGAACGCGGCCACCAGGACGCCCGCCCAGATGAGCACCGTACTCACAGGATCCTCCCGAGGAAGCGCGCGAAGACCAGAGACCCGGCGAACGACAGCAGTGCCACGATGAACGCCGCGTCCAGGTAGGCGGGCCGCCCGTACCCCGCGGCCAGCAGCATGAGCACGAACGTCGCGGCCGGCCCGGCGAGGATGAGCCCGGCCAGGCGGTCCACCGGCTCCCCCCGGAGCGTGCCGAGCAGGCAGGGAAAGAGAGCGGCGACCAGCAGCGCGAACGCCGCGGGCAGGCCGACCGCGAGCGGGGTCATCGCGTCACCTCGCGTTCCATCGCCGAGGGCCGTTCGCCGATCCGGTGGACGACGAGCACGTTCCGCTCCGGATCGACGTCGGCCACATACGTGTCCGGCGCGACCGAGAGGGCGAGCGCGGCGTAACCTCGCCGTGCCGCGGCTCGCTCGTCCTCGGGCAGCCTGATCTCGGCGAACTCACCGTGCGGGCGCAGCAGGTGTACGAAGCCGGCGGCGATCTGGTCCGGCAGGCGCAGCAGCCACCGCGCCCATCCGCCGCGCGGCCGGTAACGCTCGTCGTTGTCGGCGGCGAGCAACCGCCGGCGGCTGAGGACCGCCGCGGCCGCTCCCGCCGCGGCGGTGGTCGTCCCGACGATGATCTCGGTGAGCGAGATCGTGGAGATGATCGTCAGGTACGCCGCGAGCAGCACGATCCACCAGACCGCCACCTCGATGAACTCCCGTCGTCTCATGCGGCCGATCCTTCCCCGGTACGCGACGTGAATGTGCGAGAGCCACGTTTTCTGGCGGGTGCCGGAATGGTAGAGGTTCGGCCGTGCGTGAGATCTCGCGGGTCGAATGGCCGGTTTGGGACGTGTCATAACCCTTGCGGTGATTGACATTCGTTGTCAGGGTCTCTCGTGGCTAGGCAGCCGGTTCTCACCCCCCGCTCCGGCGGCCGCAGGGAGGCCACGCGCCTGCCTGTGCCGTCGGGAGCCGAGCGCCAGTGCCCACGCCACCCGGGGCACGCCATCGGGGCGTGCCCGTTCCCCTGGGAGGCATGTTGAGGTTCCAACCCCAATCCCGGCGTACCGGACTCGCCGTCGTGGCCGCCGGTGTCCTGGCGGTCGCCGTGACGTCCGCGGCGCACGCGGCTGCGCCGAGTCCCGCCCCGCAGTCGAAGGTGGCGGCCAAGCTGGCACAACAGCTGGGAGCCCGTTCGGCCGGCTCGTACCTGGACGCGTCGAAGACGCTGGTCGTCAACGTGACGAACACCGCCGACGCGAAGACCGTACGGTCCGCGGGCGCCACGCCGCGGACGGTCGCACGTACGGGCGCGCAGCTCCAGGACGCGAAGAAGGCGCTGGACGCCACCGCCGTTCCGGGTACGGCGCGGATGGTCGACCCGCGCACCGACCAGGTCGTCGTCGCGGTTGACAGCACTGTCACCGGCGCCCGTCTCGCCAAGGTCAACAAGGCCGCGGCGGCGCAGGGCGCGGCCGTACGGATACGCCACGTCAGCGGTAAGTTCCGCCCGCTGATCGGCGGCGGCGACGCCATCTGGGGCAGCGGTTACCGCTGCTCGCTCGGATTCAACGTGACCACCAGCAGCGGTGCCGCGGGTTTCATCACGGCCGGGCACTGCGGCAACGTGGTCGGCACCTGGTACGCCGACCAGGGCGAGAGCAGCCGGCTCGCCACGACCGGCGACAGCGTGTTCCCGGGCAACGACTACTCGATCGCGACTTACACCGGTAGCGCCGCGCATCCCAGCGAGGTGGACCTGTACAACGGCTCGACCCAGGCGATCAGCGGCGCGGGCAACGCGACGGTCGGAGAGTCAGTCCAGCGCAGTGGCAGCACGACCGGCGTCCACGGCGGCACCGTCACGGCCACGAACGCGTCCGTGACCTACGAAGAGGGCACCGTGAACGGGCTCATCGACACGAACGTGTGTGCCGAGCCCGGTGACAGCGGCGGCGCGCTGTTCGACGGCGGAACCGCGCTGGGCCTCACCTCCGGCGGCAGCGGCGACTGCAGTTCCGGCGGCGAGACCTTCTTCCAGCCGGTGCCGGCCGCGCTGAGCGCCCTGGGCGCCACGATCGGCTGACCGTTCCCTTCACGGGCCCCTCCGGATCAGCGGAGGGGCCCGCTCCTTATTTGACACCTCGGTCCAGTAATCCTTAGGTTGTGGCCATGCCCAGGATGAAGGAGTTCGATCGCGACCAGGCGCTGCACCGTGCGGCGGAGGTGTTCTGGGACCGCGGGTACGAGGCCGCGTCGACGGATGAGCTCCTGACCGCCATGGGCATCGGCCGCCAGAGCATGTACAACGCCTTCGGCGACAAGCGGCGGCTCTATCTCGAGGCCCTGCAGCACTACCAGGCCGAGTACGGCGCCGAGATGTTCGAGCGCCTGCGCGCGGCCGCGTCGCCGCTGGCGGCGCTGTCCGGCATTCTGCTGGCGGTCGCCCGGCAGAGCGCGGACGAGCGCCGTCGCGGCTGTATGGCTGTGAACGCCGCGACGGAGTTCGGCCAGGGTGACCAGGAGGTCGGCGTGATCGTGAACGCCGGCGTGAACCTCTGCCACGCCGCGTACGAGCGGCTCCTGGCCGAGGCCAAACGTACGGGGGAGGTGCGGCAGGACCTGGACGAACGGGCCGCCGCGCGCTTCCTGCACTCCACGCTCGTGGGCCTGCGCGTCAGCGCGCGGTCCGGCGCGACCCCGGAGATGCTGCACGACATCGCCACCGTCGCGGTCGACGGGCTCAGGGCGCGCTGACAGCGAAACGGACACCATCGGGGTGCCTGTACGCCATCGTTTTAGACTGCACAGTCAAATAGGAGCGGTAGATATGAACGGACGACTGGACGGCAGGACCGCACTGGTGACGGGATCCACCAGCGGGCTCGGGCGAGCCATCGCGAACGCCCTCGCCGCGGAGGGCGCGCACACCGTGCTCACCGGGCGCAACAAGACGGCCGGCGAGAACGCCGTGGCCGAACTGCGGGCCGCCGGCCACCGGGCCGACTTCGTCCCGGCCGACCTGGCCGAGGGCGTACCCGCCGCACGGCAGTTGGCCGAGGAGTCCGAGCGTCTGCTGGGCGGGCGGGTCGACATTCTGGTGAACAACGCCGGGATCATCTCGGTGGGCCCCACGGCGGAGTTCGACGAGGAGACCTACGACCGGACCTGGACCGTGAACGTCAAGGCCGCGTTCTTCCTGACCGCCCGGCTCGCCCCGGCGATGGCCGCGAGGGGCGGCGGTGTCGTGATCAACACCGGGTCGATCGTCGTGTCGCACGGCCTCGCGGGTTCGGCGCTCTACAGCGCGACGAAGGCCGCGATCGAGTCACTGACCATGTCCTGGGCGGCGGAGTACGGCCCGCAGGGAGTCCGCGTGAACACCATCTCCCCGGGCCTGGTGGTGACCGAGGGCACGGTCGGCGGCCGCGAACGCGTCGAGACGATGGCCTCCGGCACACCCGCCGGCCGCGCCGGCCGTCCCGAGGAGATCGGCCCCCTCGCGGTCTACCTGGCGAGCGACGACTCCGCGTACGTGCACGGCTCGTCGTTCACCCTGGACGGCGGCTGGAGCACCGCACGCCACTGACCGCCCACCTGAAAAGCGGAAGGTCGGCGGTTCGACCCCGCCCCTGCCCACCTCTTGAGACTAGTGAAAACAGCGCCCGACGTGCGAAGACAGGTACGGGCGCTGTTCGCGTTATGTCCGGCCGTGTTCGGGTGTCACCGGCCGACGGCGGGTGGCTGTGCCCAATACGTGCCAAGCCTTGTCCTGTAGAGCTGCGCCGACGTGGTGCTGGGTTCTCCTTTCCTGCGGGCGGACGCGCCGATGTTGGCGGTTGAGAACGTTCTCTTCGTCTCCAAGGGGTACCGCCGGCGGCCCGACCGCCCCGCGTTCCACCAGGTTGGGGCGATCGGCTGCCCCCGCTTCCGCTCGCCGGGCCGTGGCCGGGTCCGTCTTGTCCCTGCGGTCGGACACAGAGCACCGATGCCGTCGAGTGGGCTCTTCAGGGACGCCGCGTCACACGGCAGAGCCGGTGTCGCGGCTCACGGCGCTGCGGATCGAGGACCGTTCAAAGACGTAGATGGATCGACTGTCCAACTCGCCAGCAACCGCAGGGCGTGCTCGTTCGCGGAACCGGGTTCGGCGACGTGCAAGCCGAGCGTCTGGTCGGGGTCGCCGCCGGTGGGGGAGAACGCCTCGTAACCGAGGGTTATATCGCCGACTAGGGGGTGGTGGTAGGACTTCGTGCCGAAGGTACGGCGGTAGACGTCATGGTCGGCCCACCAGCGACGGAAGTCGGCGTCGCGCACGGACAACTCGCCGACGAGCTCGCAGAGCTGAGAGTCGTCGGGATGGCGTCCCGCGTAGAGGTGGAGGGCCGCGACGACGCTGCGAGCGCAACCAGCCCAGTCGGCGTACAGGCCGCGGGCGGCCTCGTCGAAGAAGACGAAGCGGGCTATGTTGCGCTCGCGGTGCGGTAGCGCGTCGAAGTCGGTGAGCAGTGCACGGGCCAGACGGTTCGAGGCCAGAACGTCAAGGCGGCGACCGATGATCAGGGCAGGCGTCTCTGTCATCGTCTCCAGCATGTTGTACAGGCCCGGTCGCACCCGCTGGGGCGGCATCGCTCGACGCTGCCTGCGGGCGGGCCTCGCCACGAAGAAGAGATGATTGCGCTCGACATCATTCAGGTGTAGCGCGCGGGCGACGGCATCGAGCACGGCTTCGGAGACGTTGAGGGTACGGCCGCGCTCAAGTCGTATGTAGTAATCCACGCTCACTCCGGCGAGCTGAGCGACCTCCTCGCGGCGTAGACCGGAAACGCGGCGGGTGCCGTGCTGCGGGGGCAGGCCGGCGTCTTCAGGGGTGATCCGGGCCCGGCGCGAGCGCAGGAACTCCCGGAGCTCCGTATTGCTCTCTGAATGGGAGAAGCGCTCGCTCATGATGTCCAGAGTAAGACGGCTGCGGCGAACCGCGCCCGCTGTGGGGGGTTCTGCCAGACCCTCGGTAGGAGCATGCCTCTTTCCGCGCGCAGGGAGGGTCAAGGCCGGTGTTTGGCTGGAGGCGTACTCAGACCGAGAACGGGACACACAACGATGAAACGCAGATTGCTTGGCGGGACCGGCATATCCGTGAGTGAGTTCGCCCTTGGCACGATGATGTTCGGAGCCATGGGCAACACCGATCACGACGAGTCGGTACGGATGATTCACACGGCCCTGGACGCCGGCATCAACTTCGTCGACACAGCCGACGTCTACAGCGCCGGAGAGTCGGAAGTGATCGTCGGTAAGGCCCTCAAGGGGCGGCGCGACGACGTCGTCCTCGCCACGAAATTCGCCCTGCCGATGGGGCCGGACGCCAACGATGCCGGCGGCTCGCGGCGCTGGATCACACGCGCTGTGGAGAACAGCCTGCGGCGACTCGGCACCGACCACATCGATCTCTACCAAATGCATAGGTACGACCCAGGCACCGACCTCGAGGAGACGCTGTCGGCGCTGTCCGACCTGGTTCGCTCGGGCAAAGTACAGGCGGTCGGGTCCTCGGTTTTTCCCGCCGAGAAGATCGTCGAGGCACAGTGGGCCGCCGAGCGGCGCGGCCACCACAGGTTCCGCACTGAGCAGCCGCCGTACTCGATCCTCCTTCGGGGCATCGAGGCAGGGGTGCTACCGACCGCGCAGCGCTACGGCATGGGCGTCCTCACGTACGGCCCGCTGAACTCCGGCTGGCTGTCGGGACGGGCGGACCCGACGTCGGGCGCCCGTGCGAGGCTGTCGATGTCGATGTTCGACATGACGATTCCGGGCAACCGGGCGAAGCTGGAGGCCGTCAAGCGGCTGTCGGAGCTCGCCCAGGACGCGGGACTGCCGTTGCCCCACCTGGCCACGGCGT
>DASQPY010000352.1:0-9362 GCA_035643735.1 Actinoallomurus sp.
GCGCTCGGCCGTGGCGGGAAGGGCGCCGTCCAGCCGCGTACACGGACGCCCCAGGCCGCCCAGCCGGGCGGCGAGCCGGGCGGCGACCACGGCCGCGTACGGGCCGCCGTCGACCACCACGCACACCGCACCGGACGGCAGCAACGTGGCCACCCCGTCCAGAAGCTCCTCCCAACGACCGAGCTGTTCCTCGGTCATCGCCTCCCACGTCGGCACGGCCATGGCACCACCGGTCATGCCTCCCATGATGCACAGGCGAGCAGAATCCGGCCAGCCGATGGGAGAACGCGAGGGAGATCGGCCGCCTGACATCGAAGATGCGTCACTCGTTCGCCTTCTTCTCCAGCTCCGCGATCTCGGCCAGGAGCCGGGGTCCGCGGTTGGCCGCCGAGAAACCGGTGAACAGGAACGCCAGATCGATGACGGCCCGCAGCTCGTCCCAGGTGGCACCCGCGCGCAGCGCGGCCAGACCGTGCAGCTTGGCGGCGTCGCTGAGCTTGGCGTGCAGGATGCCGAACAGCACCAGCTGGACCGTCTTCTGGTCCAGGGCGGCCGGGTTCATGACCAGGTTGCGCAGGCGTTCCTGCGCCAGCAGCAGCTCGGAGTCGGCCTCCTCCAGCGTCTCGAACCGCGCCGCGACCCGGGGTGGCACGAATCCCAGCATCTCCTCATAGGTCGCCCGGAACTCCTCGATGCTCTGCGGTCGTTCGGCCATGAGAACCCTCCTGTCGTTCGGTGCACGTCCCCGTCACGGCTCAACCGCTTCTCGGGTCAGGTGACGGCTCATTCATGTGTCCGACGTTCTTCCTTCCGGTGTGATTCAGCTTGCCTGCCCGCGAGCCGGTTAGCGTCCTTGCGGCTCGTCGGCCGGATCGCCGGCGGCGGCCGCGAACAGGGGGAACGTCGATGGGTTTGAGTCGGAGACGCTTCATTGTCGTCGGTGGGACCGTGGCCGCGGCGGCCGGGCTCGCCCCCGGCCAGGCGTACGCGTCCGCGGGGAAGAAGAAGGCACCGCCGAAGGGCGAGTGGATGGCCGGGGAGACGCACGCGCACGACGACCACTCGGCCGACGGCAGTCTTCCGCGTCAGCAGTCCAAGCAGGTGCTGCCGGGGAACCTTCCCGTCCAGGACCAGATCGCCCAGGCCGAGCGGACCGGGCTCGACTTCCTGCCGCTCACCGACCACCGCACCTATGACCAGCACTGGGATCCGCAGTGGCAGTCCTCGAAACTGTTGCTCGTCCCGGGCGAGGAGGCGAACGGCTCGCCCCACGCCATCGTGCTGGGTGCGGTCGACGAGATCGTGGACGGGGCGAACCCGCCCGGCTCCCCCGCCTTCCGGCACGTGCAGCAGTCGGTCTGGGACGCGCACGGGCAGGACGCCGCCTGGTCCACCGCGCATCCGGACGACGGTGAGTACACGCCCGCCACCGGGCCCAATGACAACGCCAGCGTCCAGGGCATGAACACCGTCGAGGTCTGGAACAAGGCGAGCGACCCGGACGCCGAGATCGACTATGCCGAGAACCGGTGGAACCGCGGATTCCGGTTCGGCGCCACCGGGGCGAGCGACTGCCACTTCCGCGAGGTGTGGGACATCGCCGGGCCGGGCCGGCCGACCACCTGGGTGTTCGCGGCGGAACGCTCGGTGCGCGGGATCCTCGACGCGCTACGCGCCGGCCGTACGACGGTGTCCGCCACCCCGCAGGGGCCGTTCGTCACGATCGAGGCCGACATCGACGGCGACGGCGTGTTCGAGGCGATCGCGGGCGACGAGGTGGTCGTGCCCGACCCCAGGCTGTCCCCCCGTGCACGCCTGCGGGTACGGATCCGCGGCGGCGCGGGCACGAAGCTGACGGTCTACGCCTCCCCCGGCCGCTCGGCCGGCCCCCTCGCCACGTACACGCCCGGCTCGGCGGACCAGACCTACCTCCTGCCCGTCACGCTCGGCGGGACGCACAACTGGTACCGGGCCGAGGTACGCGCGCCGGGTGACGTGTCGGGCCGTGACGCCGACCCCGATCTTCCGGACCAGCTGCGCGGGGCCACCTCGCCGATCTTCGTCTCCGTGAAGGTGGCGGCCGAGCCGGCCCCCGAGATCGCCCTGCCGCCCGCCGACACGCGCCCCGACCACGCCGACCTCGTGCTAGGCGAGGCCGGCGGGTTCGCCGGCTTCGCGGACGTCGCCGCCCAGGGCGGCGTGGCCCACGTCGTCGCCGAGGTCCACCGGGACCACCGGACCTCGGTCGTCTACCAGCGGATGGAACCGCACGGACGCGCCCGGACGGTGGAGCTGTCCGCCGGCTCGCCCACCGCGTGCTCACCACGGGTCGCGGCGGCCGGCGACGATGTCTGGATCGTGTGGCAGGACTCGCGCGGCCGGGAGCGGCCGCACCGGCCGGCGATCTATCTTCGGCACAGCCGGAACGGAGGCCGCGTGTTCGGCCCGGCCGTCCGCCTGTCCGACGGACGCGGCCGTTCGATCCATCCGGCGATCGCGGTGCTGGACGGGAAACATCCGCTGGTCGCCTGGGCCGACGACGGCGGCGGCGCGTTCGACGTCCACGCGCAGGTCGTCGGCATCGACCGCGCCCCGGTCAACATCTCGGCGCACGGCAAGGCCACAAGCCCCGGCACGCCCGCCACGGACGCCCGGTCACCCCGCTACCCGGCCTCGCTGTTCCCCGCGATCGCGGTCGGAGCCGACCGGCGCGCCATGGTGACGTGGCAGGACGACCGGTTCGACCCCGACCCGCTGTGGACCGGGCACACGCCCGCGGCGGGCGAGCAGCCGAGCGGCACGGACCCGGACAACTGGCAGATCCTGGCGAGCGTACGCACGGCGGCGGACAAGGCCTGGACCCCACCGGTTCAGGTGAGCGCGGCGACGGACGCGGCGGACCGGCATCCGAGCGTCGCCGTGGACCGGGACGGGTCGTACGTGGTCATCTGGGAGACCAAGGCGCTGCAGAGCTCGGGAGCGAACCTGTCACTGCGGTCCAGCCGGTCCTCCGACGGCGGCACGACCTGGTCGGCCTCCGAACCGGTCGGCCTGAGCCCGGCCGCGATGAGCCAGCGGCCACGGCTCAGCCGCGACCCGGACGGCACCGTACGCGCGGTCTGGTACGACACCCGCTCGGCCGACTGGCGCTGGAAGGTGTTCACGGCGCGGCACGATGCGTCCGGGTGGTCCGAACCGGTGCAGCTCACCACGCGCGGCAACAACACGTTCCCCGCCGCCGGCGGCGGCTTCGTGGTGTTCACCACCGACCGGGGCGCCACCCGCACCCAGCGCGACGGCACCCAGCAGGTCTACTGCGCCCGCCCGGTGAGGTGACCCCGGGGGCCCCGATGTGAGGGGCTCCGCCCCCACACTCCCCACGGGCCGGGGTCGCCGGAGCCGCGATCGGGACCATCGGCACGGGCGCAACCTGCCACCCATAACAGTGCGTGGCCGACATGTGCCGCCAGACTGCCTCTAGTGGATCTTTCGGGGTAAAGTCCGGATGATCCATTTGGGTAGCGGGGGGAATGCATGGCGCAGTTGATGCGGCGTACCGTTGTGTGGACGGCCGCGATCGGCCTGATCGGCATGGGCGTCGGATATGCCGGCACCGGCGAGGCGAGTGCGGCGTTCAATCCACGGTCGGGACCGATTTTCAACAACCCCGAAAGCGATGCCGCCCAGCAGTATGCGATCATGCAGCAGATCGAGGACAACGTCGACACCGCGCCCAAGGGGTCGGTGATTCGCATGGCGTTCTACAGCATCAGTCTGGACGAGATTGCCGACGAACTCATCGCCGCGCACAAGCGCGGGGTTTATGTCAAGGTCCTGATGGACCAGCACTCGCAGAATGCCATCTGGAAACGGCTCGTGGCCGAGCTGGGCAGCAAGGTGGACACCAAGAACAGCGCGAGCAGCTACGCGGCGCTGTGTTACGGCGGCTGCGTCGCCCACCATTACTCCGGTGGCGATCCGGTGGCGTGGCTGCACACGAAGTTCTACCTTTTCTCCGGCGGCGGCAAGCGCACCGTGACCGTCTCCAGCGCGAATCCCACCACCGCGCAGGCGGAGGTCGCCTGGAACAACAGCTACACCGTGGTCGGAAACGACGGCCTCTACGACGCCTACGTCAAGACCTTCACCGACATGTCCAAGGGCGCCGCGGGCACGCACAAGGCAAACTACTACTGGACATACGGCTCGAACCCGAAGGCGTACTACTGGCCCAAGGCCAGCGGAGCCAGTGACACGATCCTGGGCATGTTGCAGCTGGTCACCTGCTCGTCGACCTACCCCACGCAGGTTCGTCTCGCGATGTTCGAATGGACCGACAACCGGCTGGCGATCGCCAGGCAACTCGCCACCATGGCGTCCAAGGGATGCAAGGTGACGGTGCTCTACACCAAGAGCCAGGTCTCGTCGAGCGTCCAGTCGACGCTGGCGAAGTCGAAGGTCGACGTCCGGGATTCGACCCACGGGACGGACAGCGACGGATATGCCGAGCACTACACGCACGACAAGTACCTCCTCATCGACGGCAGATACAACGCGGTGAGCGGGCGGAAGATCGTCATGACCGGCTCGGCGAACTACACGGCGAACGCGCTGTACCACAACGACGAGTCGGACTTGAAGATCACGAGTTCGGTCGCCTATTCGGCCTATCTGGCGAACTTCAACGACCAGCTCGACGCGGTCTCCGCCGTGACCGCGAAACAGCGGGCCCTGGGCCAGAAGCCGGCGATCCCGGTCGACCCCGACGAGGCCGCCGACAGCTAGACCGGCCGTCCGCAACCACCGTACGGTCAGCCCCGCCGACGGCGGCGGCTCCGTAGATCCGGCTTCGGCGTGCCGCTCGCCCGCGGCACGTCCAGATGAAACGTCGCGGTATGGATCCATTGCAAACGAGTGCATCGTCCCCGACCATGCTTGATGTGACTGATGATCCACGCCCCGAACCGCTGTTCTCCGCGGCCGAGATGCGCCGGCGCCGAGACGACCTCCGCGCCGAACTGGCCCGCCGCGACCTGTCCCATGCCCTCGTCTACGGCGCGAACCGCTCCGGCAGCGCGGTGTCCTGGCTCACCGGGTGGCCGGTCACCCGTGAGGCGCTGCTGGTCGTCGGCCCCGCGGAGGCCGACGACGTACTCCTGGTGAACTTCTACAACCACGTGCCGCAGGCCCGCAGGCTGTCGCTGGTGCCGGTGGAGTGGATCGGCCGCAATGCGGTCACGACCGCGCTCGAGCGGCTCGGCTCCGGCGGTGGGCTCCCCGCTCGCGTCGGAGTGGCCGGGCCACTGCCGTTCGGGCACTACCGGACGCTGACCGACCAGGTCGCCGAGGTGGTCGATCTCAACCCGGCCTACACCACGATGCGCCTGGTGAAGTCCGAGGAGGAGGTGGCGGCGCTGCGGAAGGCCGCCGCGCTCACCGACGCCACGGTCGGAGCGCTCGAACAGGCCCTGCGCGAGGGTGTGACCGAACACGAGCTCGTGGCCGAGATGGAACGCACCTATGTCGCGGCGGGCGGCATGCACCACATCCACTACCTCTGCGTCACCGGGATGGACAGTCCCGCACTGGCGGTCCCGGCCCAGTGGCCGACCGCACGGCGAATCCGCGACCGCGACGTCCTGACGTGCGAGATCAGTGTGGCCGTAGCGCCGGAGTACTCGGGACAGTTGCTGCGGACCTTCACGGTCGGGGCTCCTCCGACCCCGCAGTACGCACGCCTGCACGAGGTCGCCGAGGAGGCGTTCGAGACGATCCGCACACGATTGCAGCCGGGTACGCACGCCCGGGAGCTCGCGGCCGTCGGAGCCGTCATCGAGGCGGCCGGGTACACGGCGATCGACGACCTCGTGCACGGTTTCGGGGGCGGTTACCTGCCTCCGGTGATCGACGGCCCGGGCCGCCAGCCTCCCGGCCCCACGCCGGACCTGGTCGTGGCCGCAGGCATGACGGTGGTCGTCCAGCCGAACGTCGTCACCCGCGACCTGAGCGCGGGCGTCCAGACCGGGGAGCTGCTGCTCGTCACGGACAACGGCGCCGAGCGTCTCCATGACTACCCGTACGGCCTGCGCCGTACCGGCTGAGGGGACTTCACCACCTCACGCCTTCTTGCTTTACTGGCCCGCGGAACACGAGGGAGGACCCATGCGCAAGATCCTCATCGTCGGCGCCGGCCAGGCCGGCTTGATGCTCGCCCTCAGCCTGCAACGGGCCGGTTATGAGGTCACCGTCATGTCCGCGCGGACACCCGAGAACCTGCGCGAGGGCCGGATCATGTCGAGCCAGTACATGTTCTGGCCCGCGCTCGCCCTCGAACGCGAACGCGACCTGCATCTGTGGGAGGACGCGGCGCCCAGGGCGTCGGGACAGCGGGTGACACTCGCCGCTCCGCCCGGGCAGAGAGCGCTCGGCTTCCTTGGTCCCTGGGAGCACCACGCGCAATCGGTCGACCAGCGCGTCAAGATGGCCGACTGGCTGGAACTGTTCGAAGAACGCGGCGGCCGTGTCCTCTACCACTCCGTGGCGGCCTCCGAACTGGAGGGCCTGACCGGGCGCCATGACCTCACGTTGATCGCGGCCGGCAGGAGCGGTCCGGCCGGGCTGTTCGACCGGGACCCGCGGCGGTCCGCCTTCGAGCGGCCACAGCGGATGCTGTCCTGTATCTACCTGCACGGCGTGACTCCATGGCCGGACCACCCGGATCCGCACGTACGGATCAACACGCTGCCCGGCATCGGCGAGCTCTTCGTCATGCCGGCCCTCACCAGGACCGGCACCTGCACGATTCTGCTGTGGGAGGCGGTTCCCGGCGGCCCTCTGGACTGCTGGCAGGATCGGCCGTCACCCGAGGACCATCTGGCCCGCACGCTGGAGCTGACGCGGCAGTTGCTGCCGTGGGAGTACGAACGTGCCGTCGCGGCCGAGCCCACGGATCGGCACTGCACCCTGTACGGCGGATACCCGCCCGTCGTACGGCACCCGATCGGCCGGCCGTCCGCCACCTCGCGCGTTCTCGGCATGGCGGATGTGGTCGTCCTCAACGACCCGATCGCCGGACAGGGAAGCAACAATGCCGCGCACTGCGCCGCGATCTACGAACAGCGCATCATCGAACACGGCGAACGGCCCTTCGACGAGGCGTGGATGCAGGGCACGTTCGATGCCTACTGGGAGTACGCGCGGCACAGCACGGCCCTGTCCAACCTGCTGCTCGGACCGCTCCCCGAGCACGTCCAGCGGATTCTGGGTGCCGCCGCTCAGAACGAGGAGGTCGCGGCCCGCTTCGCCGCCGGTTACGCCCAGCCCTCGACCCTCGCCGACTGGCTGATGGACCCGGGCAAGGCCGCCGCCTACCTGGCCTCGTTCTGACCGTCGGCCGACGGGTCCAGGAGTGTCCGCCGATCCTGTCGGTGGCGAGTCGCGCAGCCGGACGCGAATCGCCGGACACACCCGGCCTGGTCCTCTGCGGCGGCCGCCGTCACCGTAACCGCCTACGATCGCTCGACATCGACCAAGGCGGCGTCTGCGGCAAAGACCGAACCTGAGTCCTGACCGGCCGCACCCGTGCAGGCGGAGCACGCTTCCCGCGATCCCGGTGAGTGGAACTCCGCACGCGCGGCTTTCCTGGGCTGGGTCAGGCTGTCGTTGCGCCGATCCTGCGGAGCCCGCGACTCGCCGGCGCGAGCAGGGGCGTACGTCGGCGTTCAGGGCCACTCACTCCAGGCAGAGGGACCGAAGATGAGCAGGACCGGCAGGACCAAGGTGGCGATCATCGGGTCGGGCAACATCGGCACCGACCTGATGATCAAAGTGATCAGGCTCTCCGAGACTCTCGAAATGGCCGCGATGGCCGGCATCGACCCCGAGTCCGAGGGGCTCGCCCGCGCCGCACGGATGAACGTGGCGGCGACCGCGGGCGGGGTGGACGGGCTGGTCGCGATGGACGGGTTCGAGGACATCGAGATCTTCTTCGACGCGACCTCCGCGAAGGCCCACGTCGCGAACGCGGCGCGCCTGGCGCCGTACGGCAAGCGGCTCGTCGATCTCACCCCCGCGGCGATCGGGCCGTACGTCGTGCCGCCGGTCAACCTCGACGACCAGCTCCGGGCGGACCCCGTCAACGTCAACATGGTCACCTGCGGCGGGCAGGCCACGATCCCGATGGTGTACGCGGTCTCCCGCGTCACCCCGGTGCCCTACGCCGAGATCGTCGCCTCGATCGCCTCGAAGTCGGCGGGTCCCGGCACCCGGGCGAACATCGATGAGTTCACCGAGACCACCGCGGCCGCGATCGCGGCGGTCGGCGGCGCCGACCGCGGCAAGGCGGTGATCGTCCTCAATCCGGCGGAACCACCGCTCATCATGCGCGACACGGTCTTCTGCCTGATCGGGACCGCCGACCACGAGGCGATCCTCGCCTCGGTCGCAGAGATGGTCGCACGCGTACAGGAGTACGTCCCCGGCTACCGCCTCAAGCAGGAGGTGCAGTTCACGCCGATCGCCGACGGCGAGCCCCTGCACACGCTGCTGCCCGGCGGCGCGGGGCCGGTGACCACCAAGGTGACGGTGTTCCTCGAGGTCGAGGGCGCCGCGCACTACCTCCCGGCGTACGCGGGGAACCTCGACATCATGACCTCGGCCGCACTGCGCACCGCCGAGACCATCGGCGCACGCACGGAGGTGGCCCTGTGAGCGAACCGGCGAACACAGCACCTTTGGTCGTTCCTCCGACGAAGGAGGTCCCGTGACCAGGCTCTACATCCAGGACGTCACACTTCGGGACGGAATGCACGCGATCCGGCACCGGATCAGCCCGGACGACGTGGCGCGGATCGCGGCCGCCCTCGACGGTGCCGGCGTCGACGCGATCGAGGTCGCGCACGGCGACGGGCTCGCCGGCAGCAGCCTCAACTACGGCCCCGGCAGCAACACCGACTGGGAGTGGGTCGAGGCCGTCGCGGCGAACGTCGAGAAGGCCGTCATCACCTCGCTGCTGCTCCCCGGGATCGGCACGATCACCGAACTCGAACAGGCCTGTTCCCTGGGGGTCCGGTCGGTACGGGTGGCCACGCACTGCACCGAGGCCGACGTCTCCGCGCAGCACATCGCGAAGGCACGCGAGCTGGGCATGGACGTCTCGGGCTTCCTGATGATGAGCCACATGGCCCCGGCCGAGAAGCTCGCGGCCCAGGCGAAGCTGATGGAGTCCTACGGGGCGCACTGCGTCTACGTCACCGACTCCGGCGGACGGCTGACCATGAACGGCGTACGGGAGCGCATCCGCGCGTACCGCGATGTACTCGACCCCGCGACCCAGATCGGCATCCACGCGCACCAGAATCTCT
>DASQPY010000353.1:0-5876 GCA_035643735.1 Actinoallomurus sp.
TCGCGCGGTATTTTCGCCAGGTTCTCTGGAGTTTTGGAACTTTCGCGAGCCCTCACACCTGGATAATAGAGATGAATGAATCGCCCGATCCAAGATCCTCGATGTACGATTTCATCGCCTACTACCTGCGGTTTCTCCGCCGCCAGCACGGATGGTCAGGCGGCGCACTGGCGGAGCTGCTGAACTGTGCACGGTCGAGCATTTCCCGACTGGAGTCTGGGCAAGCAAAGCTTGCGCTCGATCAGGCGGAAAAGCTCGACGCTGCCCGGAACACGGGTGGCCTGTTCGGAATAATGGTGTATTACGCCACGTATGCTGGCGATCCAGACTGGTTCAAGGCGCACCTTGAGTTTGAGAGCCGGGCCACCTCGCTCAAGATGTATGAGCTGAGCGTGGTGCCTGGTCTGCTCCAGACTGAGGAGTACGCACGGGCACTGTTCCTCTCCTTCGACGTGAAGGAGGTCGATGGGAAGGTCGCCCAGCGTATGGCTCGGCAGGAGGGGTTAACCGGAGCAAACGCGCCGAGGCTCTGGATCCTGCTCGCTCAGCCGGTCCTTGAGTGGTATGTCGGCGGCCCGGACGTGCTGTATCGGCAGCTGGCCAAGCTCCTTGAGGTCTCGCAGATGCCCAACGTCAGCCTTCGGGTGCTACCCAAGACCGCAGGCGCACATCCGGGGATGCCTGGAGCCTTCAAGATCATGAGGGTAGGCGGAACGGATCTTGTGTATACGGAAGCGGTCGGCGGTGGAAGACTGACCCAAGGAGTCTCCGAGGTGGATACCTTCCAGGACAGGTACGACGGCATAAGCGCCAAGGCGCTTCCCGAAGACTCCTCGCGAAGGTTGATGGAACAGACCATGGAGGTCATCCGCCATGATCCAGTGGCGTAAGTCGAGCCGGAGTCAGGGCCTCGAGAACAGCGACTGTGTAGAAGTTGCGAACCTCTCCGGGAACAACGGCCTCCGCGACGGCGAGAGCCCTGGCACCGGACAAACGGGCGCCTCTGTGGAAAGTTTTGCGGGTCTCCGGGCGCAGCGTCGTCCTTAATGGGTCTGTGTGAGCCTTCCAGATGTCATCGCGGCCACATAAGACACTCGCCCTGCGGTCGCCGTGTAACTCTCCGCTGGTCTTCAAGGCGGCCCGCCAAACGGGCCGCGCGCGTCGCCGACCGGCTCGCATCCTGACCTCCCGACCCATGCGCGGGCGGCTGAGACAAGAGGCCTGACCACGGGCGCCCATGCGTTCGTAGGAATCTTGCCGATCACCCGTCGCTTCCCGTAAATCATTGCCTGCTGTGGTTTGTGAGCCACATCGCGGCTTTTTGAAAACTTCATGGGGAGGCGCCGTGCACGCGGGTCCGACGAGACCCTCACCTCGATGGGGACCCGTACCCGCGCCGTCGCCGGGATCAACGGCGACTACTTCGACATCAACGCCACCGGGCGCCCGACGGGAGGCGTCATCGCCGGCGGCCGCCTGCTCAAGACCCCCAAGCCGGGCTTCAACGCCCAGCTCGGGGTCAAGTGCCGGTGTACGCCACGGACGCCGCCCGGAACCCCGCCACCGGGATGCCCGAGGTCAAGGTCGAGCCGTCGTCCCTGGCCACCTGGCAGAACGGTCGGCTCACCGTCAACCGTGCCGGCAACGGCGTCCTCGTCGCCAAGAACGGCCACGCCACCACGACCCAGTCGCTGCGCGTCCTGTCCCGGCTGGACTCCGTCGCGATCAGCCCGGATGAGCCGGACGCCGTCAACGGCGCCACCCAGCAGTTCACGCTCACCGGGAACGGCTCCATCCCGATTCCGCCCGAGACCGCCCATTGGGCGGTGAGCCCGGCGAACCTGGGCACGGTCGACACGCACGGTCTGTTCACCGCGGCGGCCACCGGCTCGGGACTGGCCACCATCACCGCGACCGCCGGCGGTGGGAGCGCGAGCACGACCGTCGCGGTCGGCAGCGTGTCGGCGCTCATCGACGACATGAGCGACCCCGGCGGCTGGAGTCTGCGCAACACCACCGGGCAGCCCGCCGAGCTGACCTCGGCCGACGGCGTCGTACCGCCTGGCTCGACGGCGCCGGGGTCCATGCGGCTGACCTACAACGTGCCGGCCGGGCCGGGCGTCAAGCAGCTCGTCCTGTCCCCGAAGACGGCACTCCAGGCCAGGGCGGACGACGAGGGCAAGAACCCGACCGGCATCGGGCTGTGGATCAAGGGTGACGGCAGCGGCATCAACCTGGCCGAGTCCTACATCGGCGCCGACGGCCTCACCACGACGCTCTACCCGACGACCGTCACCTGGAAGGACTGGCGGCTCGCCGTCGCGCAACTGCCGGCCGGGCTGAAGTTCCCGCTCAAGATCAGCTTCATCGACTTCCTCGGCATCAACGCGGCGACGACGATGAGCGGCACGCTGAACGTCAGCGGCCTGCAGGCGCTCTACTCACCACGCCCCGCGACCACCCCGCCGTACACGGCGATCCCGAAGAACCCCTCCTGGCTGTCGCATGAGGAGACTGCGAAAGCCTTCGGCAGGAGCGGCACCACGCTGCTCACCGGCGACGACGCCCACCTGGTCGCCTCGGACCCGGGTTCGGCGAGCAGCGCCGTCATGGACGCCATCGCCAAGCGGGCCCCGAAAGCCGACCGCGCGCAGTTCCTCGGCCACATGCCCGACGACGGCCAGCCCGGCGACCTGGCGTACGCGAAGCAGAAGATGGACGCGCTCGGGATGCCGTACCGCGACGCCGTCGGCAACCACGAGATCAGTCAGGGCGTGCTGCCGGAGAACGTGAACTTCGCACAGGTCTTCGGCGAGACGCACTACGCGTACACCGCCGGGGCCGCCGACGTGATCGTGACCGACAGCGCCCACGGCGGCCTGCTGTCCTCCGACGCGTACCAGTCACCCGCCGAGCCGCAGTACCCCTGGCTGGTGAAGCAGCTCGACGCGAACCGGTCCAAGGCGCTGGTCGTCGTGACGCACGAGCCCGCGTACGACCCGCACCCGGAGGCGAACAGCCAGTTCGGGGACCGGTGGGAGGCCCGGATGTACCTCCGGCTGATCCAGCGGTACCAGCAGACCCACCGCAGCACGCACGTGATCATGATGTACGGCCATGCACGCGGCTTCGTCGAGCAGATCCTCGACCCGCTCGGGCAGCCGTCGGCGGCGACGACCTGCCGCCGCTGAGCATGCCCGTGGCCGATCCCGCCTCGCACGTCTGGACGTCGAGCGACGCACGGGTGGTCTCGGTCGACCCGGTCACCGGCGCGGTCACCGCGCACCGGCCGGGCACCGCCACCGTCTCGGTCGTCAGCGGCGGCGCCACCGGGAAGCTCACGGTGACCATCACCGGCTGAGCCCGTGGTCCCCTCGCGATACGGTCGAGCGAGCCGTACCGCGAGGGGGTTCGCCGCATGAGAGTGTTCGTGTCCGTCGACATGGAGGGCGTCTCGGGGCTCACCGACCCCGAAGAGATGCGCTCCGGTGGCCGGGGCTATGACCGCGGCTGTGAGCTGATGACCGGCGACGCCAACGCCGCGGTACACGGGGCGTTCGTCGCCGGTGCCGACGAGGTGGTGGTCACCGACGCGCACGGCAGCACCAAGAATCTGCGCGCCGATCTCATCGACGAGCGCTGCACCCTGATCCGCGGGCCGTACCGCCCGCTGCGGATGGGCCAGGGGATCGGCCCGTCGCACGACGCGGCGATGTTCGTCGGCTACCACGCGCGCGCGGGCGTGCCGCACGGCGTGCTCAACCACACGTGGATGGGTTATGAGATCCAGAACATGTACCTCAACGGGGAGATCTGCGGCGAGATCCGGCTGATCGCCGGACTGGCCGGCTCCATGGGCGTACCCGTCGCCCTGGTCACCGGCGACGAGGCGGCCTGCGCCGAGGCGCGCGAGCTGCTCGGCGACGTCGAGACGGTCGCGGTGAAGAAGGGCATCGACCGCTACTCCGCCGAGCTGCTGCCGCCGGGCCGCGCGCAGAGCATGATCGGTGAGGCCGCCGCCCGCGCCCTGCGGAGCCTGGACCGTTTCCGGCCCTACGAGGTGCCAGCGCCGTACACGCTCGGCATCGACTGGGCGTCCACGTCGATGGCCGAATCCTGCGCGATGATCCCGGGCGTCAAGCGCGCGGGCGCCCGCTCGGTGGAGTTCACCAGCGACGACTACACCGAGATCATGTCGGTGCTGGGCATCCTCGCCACCATCGGGGGGAGCGTGGGCTGCACGGGCGCGCAGTACGGCTAGGCCCTAGAGTTCAGGGCATGTGGGGACTGACACTCGAACCCGCCCTCGACCGTACCGACCTGCTCGCCGAGCCCGTGACGTCGGCGATCCGCGGCTGGAAGGGCGACGGCGCGTTCCAGGTCGCCGAGATCGATCCCGAGCTGGCCGACACCGCGGCGTTCTGCGAGCGGTACGCCGTGCCGCTGGAGGCCTCCGCCAACTGCGTGATCGTCGCGGCCAAGCGCGGCGGGGAGGTACGGCTCGCGGCGTGCGTGGTGCTGGCCACGACCAGGGCCGACGTGAACGGCGTGGTCCGCAAGCACCTCGACGCGCGCAAGGCGTCGTTCGCGCCGCAGGATCAGGCGGTGGCCGAGACCGGGATGGAGTACGGCGGCATCACCCCGTTCGGACTTCCGGCCTCCTGGCCCGTGCTGGTGGACGAGGCCGTGACCGACCAGGCGTACGTCGTTGTCGGCAGCGGCGTGCGGCGCTCCAAGCTGGTCGTGCCGGGGACGGCCCTGGCCGCGATCGAGACGGGTGAGGTCCTGTCCGGCCTCGCCCGCTGAACCGCGGCGCTCATCCCGTCGGGGCCATGCCCTCGGGTCGCAGGTGCTTCAGCAGGTCGCTGAAGCTCGACCACGCCTCGGGATCCTGTCCGTCGCCGAGCGTGTACCACACGGCCGGCGCGCGTTCCGGACCGATCAGATGGCCTTCGGCGGGTGCGGACAGGGCGTACTCCAGGCCGATCTCCTGTACGCCCTCGGCGCCGATCGCGAGGCCGACGGGCGCCGGTACACCGCACCAGCGCGCCGGATAGGTCAGGTCCGCGCGTCCCCGCGTCCGCTGGGCGGTCATCGACAGGAGCACGCCCTCGTACGCGAACTCGCCCGCGAGTTCGGCGAGCAGGGCGAGGGGAGGTTCCTCTTCCGGACCGTGGCCGGAAAGGAATGTGATCTCCTCTTTGACGCCCGAGGTCACGCGGGACACCAGCGTGCTGCCGATGAGGCGCCGTTCGCCGGAGCCGGTGAACATCAGCCAGGTCGATCTGGGGGAACGGCGGTGACACAGTTCGGTCAGCTCGGCGCGCTCCCACGGGTTGACGGCCGGCTCGGCGATGCCCCAGCCGGTCGGCGCGCCGCCGCAGAGGACCCTGGCCAGCGTCTCGACGGAGCGGCCGAGGACCAGGTCGGCCGAGGCCTCGTGCAGCACCTTCAGGTCGAGCAGCAGCTGGCTGCCCAGGTCGGGGACCGGCTGCGCGAAGGTCGGCGAGGGGCCGGCCTTGGCCTGCTCGGGCAGGATCTCGAACGCCGAGCCGTCCCATGCCAGCGGCACACCGGAGAGACCGTCGAAGAAGCCGGTGTCGTCCGGTTCCCGCACCACCCACCGAGAGCCCGGACCGGCCAGAGTGGCGCGCAGCGCCGGGGTGATCCGGGCGTCCGCCGGGGTGAGAATCTGCAGGCCCTGCCCGGCCTTGGCGCACGCGGACGCCGCGTCCACCAGCCAGGAACTCAGCGGCACCACCGAGCGCTCCTGGATGACCACGGCGACCTTGTCGGTGACGACGTCGACCGCCGGGTGAATGAAGGCTCCGGGGCCGTCCTGCTGCGGTTCGCTCACTGCGCCGTCCCCCCGGTCC
>DASQPY010000354.1:0-3939 GCA_035643735.1 Actinoallomurus sp.
GCCGAGCCGCCCGGTCAGCCGGTACCGGCCGATCATCCTCGGGTCTTCGGCACGCAATGGGTCGATGTGCCGCATTGCGCTTTCCTCCCCCGGAATGCCGCCGAATGATTCTCACTCCATCGTCTCGCACTGAAACGCATCAGAGCTCGCCTCATTTGCCGCACAAAAGGATTCGGCGCGGAAAGGGCCCCGTGGAATGGCGATGGCCGCCGCCACAGGTGCGTGGCGGCGGCCATCGGGGGTGGCGCGGCCGGTCAGCCGAGGCCGGCCTGTGACAGCCAGCCCTTGGCGACGGTGTCCGCGTCGTCCTTGTCGACGACGAGCTTGGTCATCATGGCGAGTAGGTCCTGGGTGGTGAGCTTGGCCGAGACCGCGTTGAGCGTGGTCTGGGCGTTGGCGTCGACCCCGGACTTGTAGATCAGCGGCGTGACGTTCTCGGCGCTGAAGACGTTCTGCGGGTCCGTCAGCACGACGAACTTGTCCGCCGAGATGCTCGGGTCGGTGGTGAACAGGTTCGCCGCCTGGATCGTGTTGTTCTTCAGCAGCTTGACCAAGGTGGTCTGGGCGTTGGCGTCGAAGGACTGGAACTTCTTGAACTTCAGGCCGTAGGTGCTCTGCAGGCCGACCAGGCCCTGCTGACGGGTCTTGAACTCCGACGCGGCACCGATCGTGATCTGTCCTGCGATCGGCTTGAGGTCCGCGATGGACTTCAGGCCGTACTTCTGCGCGGTCTGGGGATTGACCGTCACCGAGTCCTTGTCCTCGGCCTGGGAGGACTCGAGGATCGCCAGGGTCGGGGGGAGCTTGGCCTTGAGCGCGGCGTTGACGTCGGCGGTGGTGACCGCCTTGCTCTCCTTGTCCACCGACGTGGTGAGCAACGCACCGTTGTACTCCGGCATCACGGTGATGGCACCGGACTTGACCTGGTCGTAGTAGACCTCACGGCTGCCGATGTTGAACTTCGTGGTGACCTTGACACCCTTGGCCTCCAGCGCCTGGGCGTACACCTCACCGAGGAGCTGGCTCTCGGGGAAGTTCGCCGAACCCACGACGACGCTCCCCCCACCGCCGGCGGACTTTTGGTCCAGCGGATTGCCGCTGTCCTTCTTGTCACCGCCCCCGCCGCACGCGCTGAGGGCGAGCGCCAGGACGGCGCCGGCGGCGACACCTCGGACTATCGGGATCATCACTGTTTCCTTTGCACTTGGTCGGGGGTGAAGGAAGCTACCCGGTCCCGGGCGGTTCGTGTCCGAAATACGAGACAGAAGCGTACATTCGTGAGATGAGGAGACATGTCCCGGCGACTACAGTGCCGACAAGGTACCGCCTCATGACGTGGGCCAAGAGTGGCTCACTCCACCCGGTGATCAGCGCATCAGGGAGAACAGCGACACATGGACCCGGTCTGGTTCACCTTTCTCAACGGCTCGGACATCGAGCGGCTCGAGCTCGACGACACGGCGGTGCTCGCCGCCGTCGAAGCCGGGCTGCGAGCGCAGGGGCTCGGGGAGACGGTAATCGAGCCGCGCGTCCACCTGGTGCCCGATCCCGCCTTCAACGGGCACTTCAACATCCTTCGTGGCTACATCGCGCCGCTCGGGCTCGCCGGGGTGAAGACCGTGGGCGACTTCGTCGACAACTACCAGCGTGGGCTGCCGTCGGAGATGGCGTTGCTCAACCTCTTCGATCCGCGGACGGGCATGCCGGTGGCGGTGCTCGACGCGACCGCCATCACGGAGATGCGCACCGGTGCGATCACCGCGCTCGGCGCCCGCTACCTGGCCCGCGAGGATGCCAAGGTGCTCGGTCACATCGGTGCCCGCGGCACGTCGTACTGGAACATCCGCCTCCTCGACAAGGTCTTCGACCTCACCGAGATCCGTGTTCACTCACGCCGTCCCGAGAGCCGCGAGGCATTCGCCGCGCGACTTGAGCGCGACCTCGGCAAGCCCGTGATCGTAACCGAGGACTGGCAGTCCTGCGTCGAGGGCGCGGACATCGTGGTGGAGGCGTCCCGACTGTCCGAGCCTCAGCCGCTGTTGAAGACCGAGTGGATCGCTCCCGGTGCCCTCGTCGTGCCGTACGGCACGATGAGCGCGGTGGAGCTGTCACTCACCGACATCATGGACAAGATCGTCGTGGATGACTGGGGACAGTGCCGGTCCGGCCCTTTCGGCGCTCTGCGTGCGCATGTCGATGCCGGCAGCCTCAGCGAGGCCACACTGCACGGCGAGCTGAGCGAGATCGTCGTGGGGAAGAAGCCCGGCCGTGAGCGCGCCAACGAGACGATCCTGTTCTGGCACCGCGGACTGTCGTTGTCCGACATAGCGCTCGGTGCCGCCATGCTCGGGAAGGCCGCGGAGCTCGGCCTCGGCCAGAAGCTGCGGTTCGCATGACGCGTGGATCCGCCGCCTCGCCCGCCGGCCGGCCGGTGTTCGTCGACGGGCAGACCCTGTCATGCGCCGACGTCGTCGCGGTCGCCCGGCACGGCGCCCAGGTCGACCTCGCGGCCGCGGTGATCCCACGACTGAGACGTGAGCGAGCCGTCGTCGAGGATGCCGTCGAACGCCGGATACCCGCCTACGGCGTGACGACGGGCCTGGGCAGCCGGTCGTCCTTCGCACTGCCCCGTCACGAACTCGCCGAGTTCAGTGTCCGTACGGTCCGCGGCCGGGCCAACGCGGTCGGCGATCCGCTGCCCGCCCCGGCCGTACGGGCCGCCGTCCTCGCGCGGATCAACGGCATGGCGGGCGGCGGCAGCGGTGTCCAGCCGGAGATCGTCCGGCTACTCGTGGACATGCTCAACGCCGGGGTGCACCCGATCGTGCCGGAGGTGGGCTCGATCGGTTCGTCCGACCTGTGACAGATGGCGCACGTCGGTCTCGTCGTCATCGGCGAGGGCCGCGCCGAGCTGTCCGGCGAGATCCTCGACGGTGCCACGGCACTCCGGCGGGCGGGGCTGACCCCGGCCGCCCTCGGGCCGAAGGACGGGCTGGTGCTGTGCGGAGCGAGCCCGCTCTCGGCAGGCCATGGCGCGCTCGCCCTCCACGACGCCATGACCCTCCTCTCCCTCGCCCAGGCGGTCACCGCACTCACCTTCGAAGGCTTCCGCGCCAACACGAGCCCGCTCGACCCGCGCGTCCAGCGGATGCGCCCGGCACCAGGTCAGGAGCGGGCGGCGCGCGAACTGCTGGCCCTGCTCGATGGGGGTGAGCTCGGCGATCCGCGCCGGGCGCGGCGGCTCCAGGACCCGATCAGCCTGCGCAGCGCCGCCCAGGTACACGGGGCGCTGCACGCCGCACTCGACTTCGCGATCGCCGCCATAGACCCGGAGCTCAACGGCTCCGGCGACAACCCGCTGGTGCTGCCGGACACGGGCGAGATCCTGTCGTCCGGCAACTTCCACACCCCGGCGCTGGCCCTCGCCTTCGACACGCTCGCGCTCGCCCTGACCCAGACCGCCGCCATCTCCGCCGAACGCATGCAACGTCTGCTCAATCCGGCCATCAGCGGGTTGCCGCTGAACCTGTCGCCTTACGGTCCTGAGCGTTCAGGTCTGGCACCGCTGGCCAAGACGGCGCAGGCACTCGTCGCCGAGATCCGTGCGCTGTCCATGCCGACCTGTACAGACCCCCGATACGGCGCGGACGCGGTCGAAGACGATTCGACCAACGCCGCACTCGGAGCGCGGCGCCTGATGAGGCTCCTCGACCGGCTACGCCACCTCCTCGCGCTGGAGGCGGTGGCCGCGGCGCAGGCAGTGGACCTGGCAGCCCCTGCCGGCCGGGGCCGCGGACCCGAACTCCTCCACCAGGCGATCCGGAAGGTCGTCCCCCCATTCGACGACGACCGACCCTCCGGGACGGACGTGGACCGGGTGGCCGAGGAGATCCTGGGCGCGGTCGCGGTGCAGGAAGCCGTCCGTGCCCTGCTTCCTCG
>DASQPY010000355.1:0-4677 GCA_035643735.1 Actinoallomurus sp.
GCCCATGTTCTCGGTGTTGATCCGGAAGTAGGCCTGCAGCGGGATCTCGACGTGCACGCCCGGCGGCACGTAGATGAACGAGCCACCCGACCAGACCGCGGAGTTGAGCGAGGCGAACTTGTTGTCGCCGACCGGGATCACCGACCCGAAGTACTCCTGGAAGATCTCCGGGTGCTCACGCAGGCCGGTGTCGGTGTCGAGGAAGAGCACGCCCTGCTGCTCCAGGTCCTCGCGGATCTGGTGGTAGACGACCTCGGACTCGTACTGGGCCGCCACGCCGGCGATCAGGCGCTGCTTCTCCGCCTCGGGGATGCCGAGCTTGTCGTAGGTGTTCTTGATGTCGGCCGGGAGCTCGTCCCACGTCGCGGCCTGCTTCTCCGTCGACCGGACGAAGTACTTGATGTTGTCGAAGTCGATGGAGGTAAGGTCGGCTCCCCACGTCGGCATCGGCTTCTTACCGAACAACCGCAGGCCCTTCAGGCGAAGGTCGAGCATCCACTCCGGCTCGTTCTTCTTCGCCGAGATGTCGCGGACGACCTCTTCGGACAACCCGCGACGTGCCGATGCGCCGGCCTCGTCGGAATCGGCCCAGCCGAACTTGTAATTTCCGAGCCCTTCGAGCTCAGGATGGGCTGCCGTAGTCATACGGAGGTGCCTCCGGACTCCTGCTTGTCGTCATTCTTCTGGGTCAGCTCACGTGCGGTCACGTGAGTCGTGCAAACGCCATCACCGTGGGCGATGGTCGCCAGCCGCTGCACCGGGACACCGAGCAGCCGCCCGAACGCGGCGGTCTCCGCCTCGCAGAGCTGCGGAAACTCGGCCGCCACGTGCGCGACGGGGCAGTGGTGCTGGCACAGCTGCTGCCCGCCGGCCGGTGCGGTGCCGGCCGCGGCGGCGTAGCCGTCCGCGGACAGCGCCTCCGCGAGCGCCCGTACCCGCTGGTGCGGGGGGACCGCTCGCATCGCCGCACCATAACGCGCCTCGAGGTCGCCGAGCTGGCGACGGGAGAACTCCGCGACGGCCTCCTCACCGAGGCGCTCGGCGAGGAACCGCAGAGCGCTGGTGGCGAGGTCGTCGTAGGCGTGCTCGAACGCGCTGCGGCCGGCGTCGGTGATGACGAACAGCTTGGCCGGACGCCCGCGCCCACGTGCGGCGTGCGGGCGGCTCCGGCGCACCTCGATCATCTCCTCGCCGAGGAGGTGGTCGAGGTGGCGGCGTACGGCCGCGGGCGTAAGCCCGAGCCGCTGTCCGAGCGCCGAGGCGCTGATGGGACCATGTTCAAGAATCAGGCGTGCCACCCGCGCGCGTGTGGTGCGCTCGGCATGGCTCGGACCGAACGCGGGCACGCCGACGGAGGCCGGCGCGGTGCTCCTCGTCTCGGTCACGTATTTCACAACATCAGTGTGGCCTAATTACTTCCCGATACACAAACCGGATCTGGTTAACTGCCTCACTAAGGCAACCCTTACCTGACCGGGGCTTTCAGTGCTTCTCGGGGTCCTGTGGCGCGAGCGTGGCCACCAGGAGCGCCTTGATGGTGTGCAGGCGGTTTTCGGCCTGGTCGAAGACGATGGACGCCTTGGAATCGAAGACGTCGTCGGTGACCTCCAGGGCGTCCAGGCCGAACTCGGAGAAGATCTCCTCCCCGACGACGGTCGCGCGGTCGTGGAAGGCCGGCAGGCAGTGCATGAACCTCACCCCGGGGTTCCCGGTCGCCTCGAGCACGGCGTCGTTGACCTGGTACGGCCGCAGGAGCGCGATGCGCTCGGCCCAGACCTCCTTCGGCTCCCCCATCGAGACCCACACGTCCGTGTGCACGAAGTCCGCGCCGCGCACGCCCTCGGCGATGTCGTCGGTGAGGGTGATCCGGGCGCCACTGCGCCCGGCGAGCTCCCGCGCGGCCGCCTGGACCTCGGCCGGCGGCAGCAGCCCCGGCGGCGCGACGATGCGGACGTCCATGCCGAGCAGCGCGCCGGCGACGAGAAGGGAGTTGCCCATGTTGTTGCGCGCGTCGCCGAGGTAGGCGTACGCGATCTCCGCCGGTGGCCTGTCGCTGTGCTCTGTCATCGTGAACACGTCGCACAGGCTCTGGGTCGGGTGCCACTCGTCGGTGAGGCCGTTCCAGACGGGCACGCCCGCGTACGCGGCGAGCGTCTCGATGTCGGCCTGCCGCCTGCCGCGGAACTCGATGCCGTCGAACATCCGGCCCAGCACCCGGCCGGTGTCCCGTACCGACTCCTTGTGCCCGATCTGAGAGCCCGCCGGGTCGAGGTACGTCGTGTGCGCGCCCTGGTCGTGCGCGGCGACCTCGAACGCACACCGCGTACGCGTGGAGGTCTTCTCGAAGATCAGCGCGATGTTGCGGCCGGTCAGCCGACGGCGCTCGGTGCCCTCCCGCCTGGCGGCCTTCAGCTCGGCGGACAGGGTGAGCAGGGACCGGAACTCCCCCGGCGTGACATCGAGCTCTTTGAGGTAGCTCCGGCCGTACAACATCTGACCTCCCCAGGACGTACTCCCGACCGTATCTCTATGCGCATCACTGAATCAATATTCAGATTCCGGCTCATCTGACTTCGGGGGTCAACGCTCGGGGTCGGCCTCGCACACTTACACTCGGTGCATGACACCCCGCGCCGTCGATGTGAACGGCCTGGTCAAGCGGTACGGCACGAGCGTCGCCGCGGACGGGCTCTCATTCACCGCCGGCCGTGGCGAGGTGACCGCTCTGCTCGGCCCCAACGGTGCGGGCAAGACGACCACCGTGGAGATCTGCGAGGGCTACCGGCGGGCGGACGGCGGGACCGTACGCGTACTCGGGCTGGACCCCCGTGACCAGGCGCTCCGCTCCCGGGTCGGGGTCATGTTGCAGTCCGGCGGAGTGCCGGCCGGCGCCCGCGCCGGGGAGTACCTCCGGCTGGTGGCGAGCTTCTACGCCCACCCCGTCGACCCCGCCGTCCTCCTGACGCGGCTCGGGCTCGACGAGAGCGCCCGCACCCCGTACAGGCGCATGTCCGGCGGGCAGCAGCAGCGGCTGGCCCTGGCCGCCGCCGTGGTCGGCCGCCCGGAGCTGGTCTTCCTCGACGAGCCGACGGCGGGCCTGGACCCGCAGGCCCGGCATGCCACCTGGGAGCTGATCGAAGAGCTGAAGGCCTCGGGCGTGGCGGTGATCCTGACGACCCACCACATGGAGGAGGCCGAGCGCCTCGCCGACGAGGTCGTGATCCTCGACCGTGGCATGGTGATCGCGAGCGGCGGCCCGCCGGAGCTCACCGGGGCCGAACGCCAGCTGCGCTTCCGCGCCCGGCCCGGGCTCGGGCTCGACGAGCTGCTGTCCGCGCTGCCCCCGGGGACCATCGCGAAGGAGTCCCCGTCCGGTCACTATGTGATCGAGGGCGACCTGGTCCCCGAGCTGCTGGCCTCCGTGACCGCCTGGTGCGCCTCGCACGGCGTCATGACGGAGGACCTCCGCATCGAACGCCGCACCCTGGAGGACGTCTTCTTGGAACTCACCGGGCGGGAGCTGCGATCGTGAGTACGGCGTTCACGCCGGCACCCGGGAGGGCGCCGCTGCCCCGCATGGTCGGGGCCCAGACCCTGCACGAGCTGCGCACCCTGCTGCGCAACGGTGAGCAGCTCCTGCTCACCCTGATCATCCCGGTGGGGCTGCTGGTCCTGTTCAGCTCGGCTCCGCTGCTGGACGTGGGCCCCGGCAGCCGCGTGGACTTCCTCGCCCCGGGCGTCCTGGCCCTGGCCGTGCTGTCCACGGCCTTCACCGGGCAGGCGATCGGCACCGGCTTCGAGCGCCGGTACGGAGTGCTGAAGCGCCTCGGCGCCACGCCGCTCCCCCGGTCCGGCCTGATCGCGGCCAAGTCGCTCACCGTGCTGCTGGTCGAGCTGCTCCAGACGGCGATACTCGGCGTCGTGGCGCTGACCCTGGGCTGGAGCCCGCACGGAAACGCGCCGGCCGTGGTCCTGCTCGTGCTGCTCGGCACCGCGGCGTTCAGCGGCTTCGGCCTGCTCATGGCGGGCACGCTGCGCGCGGAGGCGACCCTCGCCGCCGCCAACCTGGTCTACCTGCTGCTTCTCGTCATGGGCGGCGTCGTCTTCCCGTTGACAAAATTCTCCGGCGGGCTACGTTCGATCCTCGAACTACTACCGATCTCCGCGCTCGCCGACGGCCTGCGGCAGGTGCTGCAGCACGGAGCCGGACTGCCCGTCCGCGACCTGATCATTCTCCTCGTGTGGGCGGCGGCCGGCCTCGCCCTCGCGGCGCGGTTCTTCCGCTGGGAGTGATGCGCGCCGTCTGACCTGGGACGATGCGTGCTCGAATCGCACATTCGGGGCGTGTACCCCGAGGATGCCCGCCAGGCAACCATGATCACGCGCCTCGATCGGACCGCGCCTTCAGCTCGTCGACCACGCCCTGGAGGCCCGAAAGGGCCTTCTCCGCCTCGTGGAGGGTGTCGTCCTGGCCGTCCCTGCGGTGGTTGCTCAGGGACCGCCCGACGTCCGACAGGAGGTTCTCGGCCCACACCAGGACGTCCTCGGCCTGTAGCCGGCGTACGCACTTACGCGCCTTGGTTCGGGTGAGGTTTTGCGCCGGCCGCCATGCAGGCGCGCCGCCCAAAAGGGGGACACATTTCGATGGTCAGAGGCTCTTTTTCGCATGCCCGGAAT
>DASQPY010000356.1:0-11892 GCA_035643735.1 Actinoallomurus sp.
ACGCCGCGTGGTGGCGCCAGAAATCGCGGGTTTCCTCGGTCCACTTGCGCTCGACCGCCGTCAGCCCGTCCGTTGTCAACCCGGGCGGTCCCTCCGCGAACGTTGTGTGGATGCCGAGAACGTGCTCCGGGAACCTGCCGCCGAGGACCGTGGTGATCACACCTCCCCAGTCGCCGCCGTGGGCTGCGAACTTGCTGTAGCCGAGCCGTCCCATCAGTTCCACCCATGCGGCCGCGATCTTTTCGGTTCCCCACCCGGTGGTGGCCGGCTTGTCGCTGTAACCAAAGCCTGGTAGCGACGGGACCACGACGTGGAACGCTGGCGCGTCCGCATCTTTCGGATCTGCCAGCTCGTCTACTACATCGATGAACTCAGCAATGCTGCCTGGCCAGCCGTGCGTCAAGATCAGAGGAGTGGCATCTGCGCGCGCGGATCGGCGGTGCAGGAAGTGGATTCCCAGATCATCAATGGTCGTGCGGAACTGGCCGATCCGGTTAAGGCGCGCTTCGAACGACCGCCAGTTGTACCCGGTGCGCCAGTAGTTCACGACACCGACGAGGTCGGCGAGAGGAACGCCCTGCTCCCATCGGCGAGGGTCGGGCGCGGCGCGATAGACCGTCTCAGCCTCCGGCAGTCGCGCCGCGGCTAGTCGCGCGCGCAGATCGTCGAGGTCAGCGTCAGTTGCGTGGGCTTCAAATGCTTGCACGTCGCTGGTTAGACGGGGCATGAGACCTCCTGGCAATCGTGGAACCGGCTACGACCTATCGCGAACCGGCTAAGGCGGTTCTAGCAGTTCTCCGAGCCACGCCGCAACCCGCTAAGGTGGTTCCATGCGTGCCGGGTTCCCTGACTTCCGCCTCGGTAGCGTGCTAGCGACCAGCTTCACGGGGACTCTGTCGGAGCGTCATGGCAACGCTGTGGAGCGCATTCCCACGCCGCACCGACTCGTCGACTGGCTGGCAGTGAACGGCCTCGCCGTGGACTCCTGCACCACTGCCCAGCTCGACCTCGCTCGGGAACTGAGGGAGTCGATTCACGCCGCCGCGACAGCGGCCGCGCTCCAGGAAGCTCTCCCTGCATCTGCTGTTCAAGTCATCAATGACTGCAGCGCTCAGGGTCGGGCCGCAGCGATCCTGACGCCCGAGGGTAAGCGGCAATGGCGGCTCAGCTCGGCTTCCTGCGTGGAAGATGCCCTCAGCGTGATCGCCGCCGACGCGATCAGCATCATCGCAGGCGAACGAGACGGAAAATTGGCTTTGTGTGCATCATCAACCTGCCAAGCCGCCTTCTTCGACACCAGCCAAAGTCGCACCCGCAAATGGTGTGACATGAACACGTGCGGGAATCGTCAGAAGAAAGCGCGCTTCAATGCCAACCAGCGCAAAAAACCCAGATCAGCGGAGTGATCGTTACCCTCGGTACATCCAAGTGGGCCCCACGCCTGCGACACATCTGTCGCATTGGGTGCGGTGGTGGACCCGGTCCATGTCGTCCGCCTCGCCGGCGACGGGCTGGACCGGTGCCGGCAACGCGTTCAGCAAGACACCACTGGGCATCGTGGTCGCGCCGGCGACGATGAGCCGCTTTGTCGCCGAGTCGTTCGGTGAAATCCCGAGCGAGGAGAACTCGATGCCGCGAATGCGAATCGATGGAGTGATGGCGGGTAGCGCGGCCGCTAGCCGGCGAGTTCAGTCAGCAGCGCGCCGGTCAGCCCGAAGGCGGCGGCCGCGGCAACCGCCTTCGGGCGTTTCATCTGTCGAATGACTGACCGCGGATTCTAAGGCCGGCGCGCGGGCATCTCGCCGGTGTCGATGACATGACGGGCCAGTTCGCGCAGTTTGATGTTGTTGTCCTGGGATGTCTTTGACAGCATCGCGAACGCCTGTTCTTCGGCGACCTTGTGGCGTTCCATGACGATGCCGGTGGCCTGGCCGATGTCGGTGCGTGACGCGATCGACGCGTTCAGGTCCTCCCCGGAGCGCGCGCTCGCGAAGGCGACCGCGGCGTGCGAGGCCAGCAGCCACCCGGTCTGTTCGGAACGCTCGGTCAGGGCACCGGGACTCCGCGAGTACATGTTCAGCGACCCGAGGTTCTGATCGCTGGTGAACAGCATGAACCCGATCATGCTGCCGATCCCCAGGTCGCGCGCGCGAGGGGTGAAGCGCGGCCAGCGCTCGGCCTGGTCGCTCATGTCGACGATCCGCAGCACCTCCCGGCGCTCACGGGTGGCGTCGAAGCAGGGGCCTTCGCCGAGCTCTTCCTGCAACCGGTCCGAGGTTTCGACGAGGTCATCGGTGCAGGCCAGGGTGCGTACGGTGTAGCGGAATCCGCCGCGACCAGACGAGCGGCGGCGTACCGTCAGAATTCCCGCAGCCTCGCATCCGTCGACCAGGCCGACCGCGTGCTCGCAGATCCGGTCCAAAGTGGACTGCAACGTGTCCTGCGACAGCAGGTCCCGGGCCATCTCCGCCAGCGCGATCGCCAGTGCTTCGAAGTCCTTCAGCGGCATGCTTCCCCCTCAGGGCCGACACCGCCTTCCTGTGCCCGGCAGACTATCCCGTCGGCGTGCTTCTGTTGCCCGCAGCGTTCCGTCACTGCCCTGCGAGCTGCCGGCGTGCCGCCTGGAGGAGGGTACGGATCGCGTCCTCGTCGAAATCGCCCGCCATGCGGGGATCGTTGAGCTCTTCGGCCAGCAGCCACTCCAGCAGCGCGATCCGCTGTCTGCGCAGGCCGATCTCGGCCTGAGCGGTCCGCCCGTCCTGGCCGGCCATCCGGGCGGCGGACGCCAGGAGCTCGCGGTGTTCGGTCAGCGACATGACGGCCAGGCCGTTGCTGACGGGGTGGGTGCGGATCTCCGAGTCGGGGTGGTGCTTGAAGGCGTCGTCGAGCCGGGAGTCCCCGGTGAGCCATTCGTCCAGGTCGGCCGCACTCGTGCCCGGGTCGTCGGCGCCCGGGGGCAACTCGGACGCCCGCTCCGGGTCGAGCCACGCCTCGACCAGCCGTCGCTCGAGCCCGTCCACAGAGTCCTCGTATCTCTGCCGGACCTCGGTGACGTCCTCGTCCAGGACCTCGGCGATACGTGCCCAGCTCGTGCCCCGCCGTCGTTCACAGGCGACGGCGAGTGTCAGCGCCTCGCCTGCCGCACCGGCCAGTTGCCCGGCGAGCTCCACCAGCTCACCGCGGGGGCAGCCGTATTCACCGTAGGTCGGCACAATTGATGCCGCGGCCGTGCTGACCTGCGCCGCACTGGCCGACAGGGCGATCCGGATCCTCGCTTCCAGGCTGTAGGTCAGGCCATCATCCATAAAACTTCGGCGCCTTTCTCGGGGATCTCGATGTGTCCCTACCGCTACCCGGCATTCCGGCCGCAAACGTCGCGCTCACGGCTCCAGACCGGGTACGGACCGGGGCGCCGATGGCGCCGGCGGAGCCGTGGACGGGGGGATCATCACCCCTCGAGACCGGCCGGTCCTTTGAGCGACCGGGCCCCAGCGGAGCCTACGCCCGCCGATGCGGTGCCCTTCAGACCCGGCCTCTGACGAAATACCTAACAACAGGTTAAGTGAGTCGATTCTGCGCGACAGAGGAGACGAATTTTCCCATCGCTGGGACATATCGCGTGATTGACCTTCTTGTCCTCTGCCGTTCATCTGGCCGAACCGTGCCCGCCCCTCCCGCGAGTCAGTCTCCATCGTGCTTCGCATCCCCCTGCCAGACGGGAGCGCCAGATGCCCGACCTGACCCGCCGACGCCTTTTCGGCGCGGCCGGCGCCGTGGCCGCCGCCACATTCGCCGCCGAATTTCTCCCCTCCAACGTCCGCCGCGCACTCGCCGAAACACCGGAACGACTGGCGGCCCCCTCGCTCGGTGACATCAAGCACGTCGTCATCCTGATGCAGGAGAACCGCTCATTCGACCATTACTTCGGGACGCTGCCCGGAGTTCGCGGCTTCTCCGACCCGAACGCCATCAAGCTGAGCACCGGCAAGTCGGTGTTCTACCAGCCCGACACCGTCAACGCGGCCGGGTACCTGCTGCCGTTCCACCTGGACACGCGCAAGGCGAGCGCCCAGGCGATCCCGTCGACGAACCACGGCTGGAGCGTGCAGCACCAGGAGTGGAACAACGGGAAGATGGACAAGTGGCTGCCCGCGCACCGTGCCGCCGACGGTGCCAACGGCCCGTACGTGATGGGGTACCACACCCGCGCGGACATCCCCTTCCAGTTCGCGCTGGCCGAGTCGTTCACCATCTGCGACAACTACTTCTGCTCGGTCATGGGCCCCACCTGGCCGAACCGGCTCTACCTCATGAGCGCGAGCATCGACCCGGGCGGCACCAAGGGTGGTCCGGTGATCAGCAACGCGGACCCGGAGCCGTACGGCTGGAAGACCTATCCGGAGGCGCTGACCACCGCCGGTGTCCCGTGGAAGGTGTACCAGGAGACCGACGACTACGGCTGCAACGTCCTGGAGTACTTCGCGGCCTTCCAGAACGCCTCGACGACCTCGACGCTTTACAAGAGCGGTATGAAGGTCTCCTCAGCGGGCCAGTTCGAGTACGACGCCGCCCACGACCAGTTGCCCACGGTCTCGTGGATCATCCCCACCAGCACGCAGTCCGAGCACCCGGACTACATGCCGGCGGCCGGTGCCGACTACGTGGCCAGCAAGATCGATGCCAGTTCGACCACACCTCCACGTTGCGCCTGCTGGAGCTGCTGACCGGTGTGAAGATCCCCAACCTCGGCGCCTGGAGGCGCTCGGCCTTCGGCGACCTGACCTCCGCCCTCGGCGTCGCGTCGACCGCAGGTCCGCCGCGGCTCCCGGACACCAAGAGCCAGCTCGCGGAGGCCGAGAAGGAGGTGGAGACGCTGCCCAAGCCGACGTTCCCCGGCAGGACCCAGACGCCGCCCACGCAGGAGACCGGGTCCATCCCGCGCCCGCGCGTCTGACGCCCGACGATGAGAACGGCCTGGTGGCCCAGGCCGTTCTCATCTTTCGTACGGGGTCTCCTCGTCCTCCGGCGGCAGGGTCTGCTGGGGCGCGGCCGATCGCGTGAGGAGCGTGGCCGTCGCGGTGGGGGAGGGCCGGATTCCGGGAACGAGATCCGGAGCGTCGCTGATGACCGGTGTCGGCGTGGACCGCGGTGTCCGCCCGGGCGTCGCGCTCGCGGAGGGCGTCGCGTCGATGGCTGGGGTGGCCTCCCCGGAGACCGGCGGGCCGGGGGCCGGGCGTACGCGCTTGAGCTCGGGCTGGACCGAGGTGCCGTGGCCCTTCCTGCCCTGCACGGTGTTGGACAGGGGCTTGCCGGTGAACAGCTCGAAGGCGGTGACGAGTCCCATCACGGCGAGGAAGATCCCGGCCGCGGCACCGCACAGGAGGTACCACTTGGGCCATGGCCGCCCACCCGTACCGGTGGGGAGGGGATCCGCCACGTCCTCGCCCCGCCCGGCACCGGCACGCGCCGGTATCTTTGCGACGATCCGCTGCCTGCCGCGGTCCAGGAAATGCTGGTAGATCGTGGCCCCGACGGTGGACAGCACACTCACCGCACCGGCACCGATGAGGGTGCCGCCGACCCCGAAGTACGAGGCCGCCACCGTCGCCGTCACCGTGGCCCCGGCGCCGGCGATGAGTTGTGTGATGCTCAGCTGGGGTTTGTGCTGGCCCGGCATGCTCCCCCTCGTCCGGCCTGGCGTGTGAACCAGTCCAGCCAACACCGGTGCGACCTGCGGTGGGCCGGGGTTTGGCGCAGGCTTTGACGTTGGACGCTCGGCGAATTCGGGGATTAACGCGTCATATCGGCATTCCAAAGATGGCGACGCAGATCGGGGGGAAGGGGTTAAGCGAGTCGTCCAGGCGCCTGCCGACATGCCGGAACGCCCGGTGCATCGCGTTGGCGTTCCGGCCGGCCGGTGCGGGCAGTGTGCGGGCCGATTGTCAGGCCACCACGTCGGCGAGGCGGCCGGCCTGAAGGCCCCGATCAGCACCTCCGGGCCGCCCTCGCGGGCGGGCCTCGGCCCGATCGGACCCACATCCTGGCCATATCGCCCACCGGACCAGACACGCCGCAGGATCGCGAGCTGCTCGTCGAGCCGGCGCCCACGGGTACGGATGTCCGTACCGGTGGCGCGATGGTCGTCCTCGCGTCCGCCGACTCCGATGCCCAGGTGTTCGCCGATTTACCTGGCTCTGACACGAAGTTGCGGGAACAGGTCTGGCTTTGTCTGGAGAACCGAGAAGATGGAGCCATTCGTCCTTGCCGAGTGGAGGAGAAGGGATGGCGTCACGGCGCGCGCGGCTTGAGCCGTTGTCCCGTGCCGATCCCGAGCGGATCGGCGGCTACGTGCTGTTGGGGCGGCTGGGTAGCGGGGCGATGGGCCGGGTCTACCTGGGCAAGTCCGCGTCGAGCCGGCTGTTCGCGGTAAAGACGATCAGGAGCGAGTTCGCCGACGAGGCCGACTTTCGTACCCGCTTCGCCCATGAGGTCGCGGCGGCGCGCCGGGTGAGCGGGGTCTTCACGGCGGGCGTGGTCGAGGCCGATCCCGAGGCCGAGATCCCGTGGCTGGCCACCGCCTACATTCCGGCGCCCTCGCTGGACCAGCTCGTCCATGCCTGCGGGCCCTTACCCGTCCCGGCTCTGCGCTGGCTGGCCGCGGGCTGTGCCGAGGCGCTGGCCTCGATCCACGCCGCGGGGCTGGTGCACCGGGACCTGAAACCCTCCAACGTCCTGGTGTCGGCGGACGGACCACGGGTCATCGACTTCGGGGTGGCGCGAGCGACCGAGCGCATCACCTTCACCGCGACGCATCAGGCCGTGGGCACGCCCGCGTACATGGCGCCCGAGCAGGCGCGCGACAGCCGCCGGACGGTGGCGGCGAGTGATGTGTTCTCCCTCGGCTCCACGCTGCTGTTCGCCGCCACCGGGCACCCGCCCTACTTGGGGGAGGCGGTGACCGACGTCCTGCTCCGGGTGGCGACCGAGCCGCCGGATCTGGCCGGGCTGCCGAAGGAAGTGGCCGATCTGATGATCGACTGCCTCGAGCGCGATCCGGCCGCACGCCCCACCGCCAGTGCCCTGCTGGCCCGGTTGGCACCCGAGCTGGAGGGGGCCGGGGAGTACGGCTTCCACGCGGCGCCGCTGCCCGATGACGCGCTCGCCCTGATCGAGGAGTACCGCCAGGAGATGCGGCCCTCGGCGCACGCGGACTCCCAGCCCGCCGCCGACTTCACGCTGGACTCTCCCACGTCCCCGGGGGAGCCCGGTGAGTCCGTGGGGTCCGTCCGACCGGCCGGCTCCGCGCCCTCGTCCTCCGGCGGCACCGAGGATCGGGACCGCGAGCCGACCAAACCGGAGAAGCCCCGTGAGTCCTCTCGCGAGGGCAGGGTCACGCGCATCGTCGTGATCTCGGCGGTCGCGGCCGCCGCGGCCGCCCTGCTCCTGGTGCTCGGCGTCGTCCTGGGCCGGGCGGTCGGCGGTGAGGCCGGACCGAGGGACGGCCGCCAGGCAGGACCGCCGGGCGGCGGCCCGCCGCCCGGCCCGCCTCCTGAGGGCGGCACGTCGCAGCCGTCGGGCAAACCGAAGATCGTGCTGAACCAGACCTTCGGCGACGGGAACACCACTTTCGTCGTCCACGGCAGCGGGCTGAGGCCCGGGCGCAAGGTCTCCGTCGAGGTGGACGGCGGCCGGGTGTCGCCGCAGATGCCGGTGGTCGACTTCGGCGGCACCTTCAACTATGTGATCAACCAGAACCACGAGTTCTACCCGGGGAGGATCCCGCCGGGCTCCCACCGCGTCACGGTGAGCGTGTCCGGTCTGTCCAAGATGGGCGCGGCCTTCACCGTCAACAACCTGTGAGCCGCTCGCGGTCACCGCGTACGGTCCCACCACAGGTCCTCCTGCCGGGAGCACCAGGAGGGATCGCTGAGCCGGCTCAGGTCGGTGAACGTGATGATCGCATGCTCGATCAGCACCCCGACGACGACCTCGTCGGAGAGCCGCGTGCCGCTCTTCACGAGCTCCCGGCAGTTGATCTTGCGGCGCAGCACCTTCACGTGTTCGCCGACGCGCGCCGCGAGACGGTCGCGAAACACCGGGTCGTTGTCGAACTGCTCCAGCTGGTGGTGGGCATCGGTCACCTCCAGCGCGGCACGGGCGATCTCCGGCGTACGCGGGAGCGGCGTCGTACGGCTCGAGTCGACCAGCCACGGCCGGCACCAGAGGAGCGCGACCAGGAACAGCTTGGTGTTGGGGTCCAGGTACAGCGGCAGCAGAGTCGAGTCGTCGTCCGGCCGGGCCACGGTCGCGTCGCCCCGGCCCGCGGGCAGGATGCCCGCGGCACCCAGCACCGTCACGCGCATCGCGTGACCGTCGTCGAGCATGGCCCGCGAGCCCACCAGCGTGGTCCCCGTCCGCATGAACCAGCCGCCGGTCGGCTCGCCCGGCGCCTCCATCGGGGGCAGCCGGATCTGGTATCCGTCGCTCTCGGCGTACAGGGCGTGGGTCTGGCTGAGATTGGCCACCCATGCGCCGCCGCGTACCGTGCCGATCATTCCGGCGCGGCGGGAGAGTCCCCGGTCGGCCGAGATCACCAGGTCGGCGTCCGGTCCCCGGCCGAACACCAACTGCTGGTGTTCGGGGATCTCCATGACGTCCCCGGAAGGTGCCGTGACGCGTGTCATGGCGGGAGTCGCGCCGTCCGATGTCATGGCCGTCTCATTCGTCTCGATCGGGTAGCCCGGTGGTGCGCATGCTCGCCGAGTGTAGGTCGGGCGTCTCCGTCGCCGATATCCCGGAATCCGGGGATGGTCTGACGTGCGAATTCACGCTTAGCTCTGAATGCCTCACAAAGGCAGGAAGGAGACTTCTCGCCTGCCCATGTCGTGTCACCGAGCGTGCCGGCTCCTTTACCGGACCTACCGGGGCTGTCCGGAGGGAGGCGGCGCGATCCGGGTCGGTCCGGGGAGCGCGGGGGCTCTGTTCCGGACCGGCCCGGGCGTGTCGGGCCGGCGGCCGGCACGAACCCCCGCGTCAGAGATCCCTTCCGGTTCACGCGGAAAGCCATGAATGAGCTCACGTGCCAGATGTACTCCACCGATGACGACCGGCTCGCCCTGACGCTGATGACCGTCTGGGCGCTCGGCACGGGCCGGTCCATGCCCGGCGTGCCACCCGCCTGCCTTACCGAACAGCAGTTGATCGACTTTTGGGCGGAGTGAATACCCTCCTGCCCGGCCTCATTCCCCGGTGTCTGTTGAACTGGATATGCCCGATATCGGGCGCTGGAAAGGGGTTTGGGGAATGGCTGTATCCGATCATGACCACGGCGGCGAGCCCAGCCCGGATCCCGCGCTCATCGCCACGCCGAAGGACTTCTCCCACGCTCTGGTCCTGTTACGCAGGCGGGCCGGCCTTTCGATCAGGGACGTGGCCCGCGACCTGCGGCGGCGGCCGTCCGGGCAGGTGTCGGTCGCGACACTGGGCGGTTGGTTCGGCGGACGTCATCTGCCGACGCCGAAGCTGGACCCGGTCCTGTTCGAGCTGCTCGCCCTGTGCGGCGTCACGAGCCCGGAGGACGCACGGAAATGGCGGGCCGCGCTCGACCGGGTGCGGTCGATGCCGGGCCGGCGCCCCAGGAGCAGCCCGTCTCCGTTTCGGGGTCTGGCCGCGTACGAGCCCGAGGACGCCGGGTCCTTCTGCGGACGCGAGACTCTGACCGCCGAGTTACTCGAGCTCGCCGACCGGAGCAGGCGGCTCGGCCGTCCGGTGATCGTGGTGGGCCCCTCGGGGTCGGGGAAGTCCTCCCTGCTGCGAGCCGGGTTGATCCCCGGCCTGAGCCGACCGGACTCTCCGCTGTACGGAACGTGGACGCACGTCAGCCTCACCCCCGGTGAGCGACCCGTACGGGAGCTCGCGCGCCGGATCGCCGACCTCGTGGGCCGCGCACCCGAGTCGCTGCGCCAGGAGCTCATGGAACATCCGGCCTCGTGTGGAGATCTGATCCGATCGGGCGTGCGGGCCGGCGACGGCGTCCTGGTCGTGGCCGACCAGTTCGAGGAGCTGTTCACCTCGTGCAAGGACGACGCCGAGCGGGAGGCGTTCGTCGAGGCGCTCTGCTCCGCGGCGGCCGGGCCGCCGGCGGTCGTGGCGTTCGGGATGCGCGCCGACTTCTACCTTCAGGCCCTGCGCATTCCACGGCTGGTGCCCATCCTCCAGGACTCCCAGCTCGTGGTGGGGGCCATGTCGGAGACCGAGCTCCGCCAGGCGATCAACCGAGCCGGCCCGGCGATACAAGATCACGGTCGAACCGGCTCTGGTCGAGGGTGCGCCCTCGGGACCGGTCCGGTCGATGGCCGTGAGCGGAGACGGCCGGCTGCTCGCGGCCCGTACGGGCCCGGGAGCGGTCTGGCTGTGGAGGATCGGCGGAGACGGCCGTGCGGTTCGAGCCGGCACGCTGCCGGCGGGGCCGGACTCCTCCGTGGCGCTCAGCCACGACGGGCGGACCCTTGCGGCCACCGACGGCAACCGGGTGCGCCTGTGGAGCACGGCCGATCCGTACCATCCCGTCCGTACCGGTACGCTGTCCGGCCACGGTCAGGCGATCACCTCGCTCACGATCAGCTCCACGGGCCGTGACGTGGCCGCTGCCGGCGGGAGAACGGTCTATCTCTGGGACATCGGCGGCCGCGTACGGACGACGCCGGCGGCCGAGCTGTCCGGGCCGCGGCAGGCGGTCAGGGCCGTGGCGTTCGCGCCCGGGGGCCGTACGCTCGCCGCGGGGAGCAACGACGCGACGGTACGCCTCTGGCGGATCTCCGGATCCGGCCGAGAGACCGCCGCCGGTACGCTTCGCGGCCCGAACAGCCAGGTCTTCTCCATCGCCATCAGCCCCGACGGCCGCCGTCTGGCCGCCGGCACCGGCGCCGAGCATCGCGTGTACCTGTGGAACATCGCCGACCCGGAACACCCCTCGCCGGACGGCCCGGCGCTGACCGGCCCGGCCAGCTGGGTCAAAACGGTGGCGTTCCGTCCGGACGGCACGACTCTGGCGGCGGGAAGCTCGGACAACCTGCTGTGGGTGTACGACCTGCGGACACGGCGTTTCGAGCGAGCAGCTACCCCACCCGAACCCGGTCATGGCCGCCTCGTACCGCTCGGCGGGTTCGCTGGTGACGCTCGGCGACGACGGGACCATCCGCGGCTGGAGTCTGCCCGGCCCGATCATCACCGGGGCGCGGGACTCGGTGTTCGCCCTGGACTTCGACGGTGACGGGCACAAGCTCGCCGTCGGCCCGGGAGCCAGGGACAACACGCTCACCGTGTGGGGTCCCGCCGACCTCCAGCACCCGGTGCGGATCGGCCGTCCCCTGGTCAACTCACCCGATGCCGGTGCGTTCTCCGGATCGGGCGCGCTGACCCCCGACGGAGCCACGTTCGCGGTCGGCGACGTGGACGGGAGCATCCAGCTCTGGGACATCCACGACCCGGGGCGGCCGGCCCGGATCGGCACACCGATCCGGGCGGCGAGCGAGCTCGTCGAGTCCGTGACCATCAGCGATGCCGAGCGCCTTCTCGCCGCCTCCTCCGACGACGGCGCGGTCCACCTGATCGACATCACCCGGCCGGACCGGCCCGTCACGATGGGAGAGCTGAGGCCGCCGGACCCCGGAACGGTGTACCAGGCGTCCTTCAGCCACGACGGCACCCTCATCGGGGCGGCCAGCGGAAGCCACCGTGCGTACCTGTGGGACATCCGGCGCCCCGCCGCCCCGAAACCGGTCTCGACGGTGGGAGGTTTCGCCACCGAGGCGTACTTGGTGGCGCTCAGCCATGACGGGCGCATCCTGGCCGTGAGCGGGGCGGACGGCACGGTCCGGCTCTGGGACATCA
>DASQPY010000357.1:0-4889 GCA_035643735.1 Actinoallomurus sp.
CGAGCGCGCCGTTCGCGCGGGCGGCCTTGAGGATGTTATCGACGGGGGCGATTTCGCCGGTCGCCGACTGCACGACGCTGAAGGCCACCGCGGCCGTACGGGGCTCGATCGCGTCCGCGAGCTCGTTCGCAGGCACCGTGCGTACCCGCAGGTCCTGGACCAGCCACGGGAACAGGTTCGAGGTGAACTCGATGTCCGGCACGACCACGTGCGCACCCGGCGGCAGAGACGCGGCGACCGGTGCCAGCAGCTGGGAGACCGCCGAGCCCACCGCGACGTCATCGGCGCCGGCACCGACCAGGCGGGCGAACGCCGCGCGCGCCCGGTCGGTCGAGGCATCCCAGGACACCCAGGGGCTGACGCCTCGCTGCCATTCGCTCAGGGCGTTCCGCACCGCGGTCATGGTCGGCTCCGGAGGAAGCCCGTAGCTCGCAGTGTTGAGCCAGCCCGGCTCGGCCTGCCACAGATGTAGGGCTTCGCGTAGTTCCACGTGTCCAGTCTGTCGTGTCGTGGCCAGAAGCGCCCGATTCAGTGGGCCCCGTCGGCGTACTCGGCCGCGGTCAGGTACTCCACCCCCTGATCACGCAGGAGCGGGCGGAGGTCGTACCGGTCCAGGCCGAGCTGCCCGCCGGCCAGTGCCGCCCGCGTGGCCTCCTCCTTCTCAAGACGCGCCTGTGCGGCCTGCGCACCGGCCCCCGCATCGGCGCGAGGCACGCACATGACGCCGTCGTCGTCGGCGAGCACCACGTCACCGGGACGTACGGTGCCCCCGCCGACGACGACCGGAATGTTGACCGCGCCTGCGGTCGCCTTCACCGTGCCCTGGGCGCTCACCGCCGCCGACCAGACCGGGAAGCCCATCTCGTTGAGCTCGGCGACGTCGCGTACGCCGGTCTCGGTGACCAGTCCGCGCACCCCGCGCGAGCGCAGCGACGTGGCGAGCAGCTCCCCGAACATCCCGTCCGTGCACGGTGAGGTGGTGGTGACCACCAGCAGGTCGCCCTCCGTGCACTGCTCGACCGCGGCATGGATCATGAGGTTGTCGCCGGGCGCGCACAGCGCGGTCACCGCGTTGCCGGCGATCCGGACGCCCCGCTGGATCGGGCGCAGGCCGGTCCCGAGGTAGCCGATCCTGCCCAGCGCCTCGTGCACGGTCGCCACCCCGTACGCGGCGAGGGCGTCGACCACCGCCAGGTCGGTACGCGGCGGGTCGGTGATGACCACCTTCCTCATGACAGCACCTCCGTGACCTGCGGGTACAGGCGCATGTACGCCTCGGCGCGCGTCTCGTGGGCGAGGCCGAGGTTCGGGCCGGCGTTGCGCTTGAGCTGGACGCCGCGCCGCTTGGCCAGGTCGGTGTAGTAGTCCCACATGTGCTGCTGCGCGGGCAGGCACTCCATCGCCCGGCGCTTCCGCTCGAAGACGCTGGTGATGTCGAGCAGCACCTGCGGCTTGAAGTCGCACATCTCGGGCTGGTGCGGCTCGAAGAAGAAGACCGGCGGCGCGCCGAGCGGGTCGCCCGGGGCGGGATAGCCGATCGCCTGCGCGAGCACGCGGGCCTCCAGTGCCATCCGCGCGGCCGCCGGGTGGTCCCCGTTGTACGGGTCGGTGAGCGGGTGGGTGAGCACCACCGACGGGACCACGTCGCGGTAGACGCCCACGATGCGGTCCACCAGCTCATCGGTCTGGCGTAGCGGATAGTCGCCCGCGTCGAGGAACTCGATCTCCGCGCCGAGTGCGGCGGCGGCGTTCTCGGCCTCCTCGCGCCGCTGCGCCTTGATCTGCTCCAGCGACTTGCCCTCGCGCCAAGCACGGGCGGACTCGCCGCGTTCGCCGTAGGTCAGGCAGAGCACCTTGGCGCGCTCGCCGCGCTCGGCGGCCAGCGCGATCGCGCCGGCGGCCCGCCACACGAAGTCACCCGCGTGGGCGCTGACCACCAGCAGGGCGCCTGCGGTCGGCTCGGTCATCGGACTCTCCTCCGTCTCGGTCTTCTCGGGTTCTGGGGCAATGGTGGGTGGCTACGCGGCGCTCGGCACCCCGGCCGGTTCGGCGACCGTGTCGAAGTCGGCGTCCTTGGTCTCCGGCCCGATCAGGGCACCGATGAGGATGAGAACCCCGCCCAGGACGAGCAGCACCACCGGTGTGTAGGCGTACGAGACGATGTGCCCCAGCCAGTCCTGGTAGTAGGCATAACCGGCCGTCACCAGCAGCGGGAGGCTGTAGCCCATGCCGAAGCCGCCGCCGCGGACCGCGGCGGGGAACCGCTCGCAGATGTAGGACGGTGTCACCGCGAACATGCTGGCGCCGCTGAGCCGGATCAGCAGGGTCAGGACGAACACCAGGGGCAGGCCGGACCACGGCCCGGCGGCCAGGAACGCGAACGCCGCGGCGCAGACCACGCCGACGCTGACCCCGCACGCGATGAAGAACGTCCGGCGCCCGATCCGGTCGGTCAGCGCGCCGATCAGCGGAAAGCACAGAGTGTGGACGAACTGCGCGAGCACCAGAGTTCCGGTGACCTCGGTCGCGGTCAGGGTCGTCTGGGTGCCGAGCAGCGACGGGAGCAGCCCGGAGGCCATGTTGGAGGCGAACCAGACGCCGGCCATGAGCACGAAGACCTGCCAGAAGCTCCGGCGTGCCGAGCCGAACAGGACCGTCTTCACGGGGTTGGGGCGCTTTTCCGTCCGTACCGCGGCGAGCCAGACCGGCGACTCGCGCACCGTACGGGAGTAGTAGACGAGGAAGACGACGCCGAACACCGCCCCCGCCGCGAACGGCACCCGCCAGCCCCACTCCGCGTAGGCCGACCGCGGACCGCCCGCCGGGGCGACGTGCAGCATGAGGAAGGTCAGCAGCGAGATCGCGCAGTACGAGAGCGGGAATCCGATGCTCACCAGGCTTCCGTACAGCCCGCGGCGTCCGCGTGGGGCGATCTCCATGGCGAGCGGGATCGCGCCCGTGTACTCACCGCCGAGGAAGACCCCGTCGACGAACCGCAGCAGGATCATCAGGGCGACGGCCCACAGACCGATCTGGGCGTGGCCGGGCAGCACGGCGATGAGCGCCGTGGTGAACGCGCACCCGGCGACCGAGAGCAACGTCACCCGGCGGCGGCCGACGCGGTCGGCGAAGCGCCCGAAGATCAGCGAGCCCAGTGGCCGGCCGATGAGCGTCGAGACGAAGACGCCGGCCGTGATGAGCGCCTTGGTCCCCGACGGGACGGAGGCGGGTACGAAGTAGGGCAGGGCCGGGGTGAGCGCGATGGTCGGCAGATAGACGTCGAACATGTCGACGAAGAACCCGAACGCTCCGCCGATCACGGCGGCTCTCCGCTGGGCGGTGTCGGGTACGGGAACGTGCGCGGTCGTGGTCATGGGGCACCAGTCCGGAACTCAGGAGCGAGGGGTCGCCGTGGGCGGGGCGTGTGTTCCAGTTTTGTTGACAATCGTGTGGCCAATCGTGGGGTGGCACGCCAGAGCTGTCAAGGGGCGCGCCTCGAAATCGACGCAGACACATGCCCTCTAGCTGCGTATTCACCGGGACGGCCGACCGGCGGCATCGACTGTCCCCATTGCGCTCCCGCATCTGCGTGGCTAGATTGTCAACATTATTGATTTACATCCGGACGGCAGGATCAGCGCTGGATCAACGGCCGGATCCCCGATCGGCCTCCCCGGCCGGAAAGACGATCACATGACCGACGCTCCATCTCCCCCGTCAGCCCGGGCCCGCGCCCTCGTCGAGGGCGCCTACGACACCCACATCCACGTCGCCCCCGACGTGATGAAACGGCGGATCGACGATGTCGACCTCGCCCGCAGGTTCGCCGACGTCGGGCTGGCGGGCTTCGTGCTCAAGTCGCACTACGTCCCGACCGCCGAGCGTGCCGAGGTCGTGCGCAAGGTGGTGCCGGGCGTCCGTGCTCTCGGCGCCATCACGCTCAACGGCTCGGTCGGCGGCCTCAACCCCTCGGCGGTGGAGATCGCCGGCCGTCAGGACGCCCGTGTCGTGTGGATGCCGACCGTGGACAGCCGCAACCAGCGGGACAGCCGCGCGCAGGACCCGCCGGGTGCGAAGCCGCCGATGTGGGCGGCGCTCCAGGACGATCTGCGCGCCGCCGGGATCGAGCCGCCGGCCGTCGAGGTGCTCGACGCCTCCGGCGCCGTCACCACTGCCGTCCGTGACGTGCTCACCGTCGTGGCCAAGCACGGCATGACGCTGGCCACCGGCCACCTCAACGCCGAAGAGATCGTCGCCGTGGCCGACGCGGCCTTCGAGGCGGGCGTACGCTGTGTCGTCGTGACGCATCCGGAGTTCACCTCTCAACGGCTGCCCGTTGACGTGCAACGACGGCTCGCCGACCGGGGCGCGCTGCTGGAGCGGTGCTTCACCACCCCGCACACCGGCAAGGTCAGCTGGCGGCAACTGCTCGACACCATCCGCGCCGTCGGACCGGAGCACTCGGTGCTCTCCAGCGACCTGGGACAGCCGTTCAACCCGCCCGTGGAGGACGGCCTGGCGCTCATGGCCGACACTCTGCTGGACGACGGATTCGGCGAGGACGAGATCCAGGTGATGGCGGTCGCGAACACCCGCCGGGTCGCCGGTGAGGACCGGCGATGACGGCGGTGCGGTGCGTCGCCGTCCTGGGGCTGGGCGAGGCCGGCGGCGCGATCTCCCATGACCTCGCCGCGGCGGGCGTACGGGTGCGGGCCTACGACCCGCTGGTACGCCCCGCCGACGGCCTCATCGCCTGCGCGGACGAGGCGGACGCCGCGCGCGGCGCCGATCTGGTCCTCAGTGTGAACAGCGCGAAGGCCGCCGAGGACGCGCTGCGCGCCGGCCTGCCCGGGATGGGCGAGGACGCTGTGTGGGCCGACCTGAACACC
>DASQPY010000358.1:0-8393 GCA_035643735.1 Actinoallomurus sp.
GACGGCCGCACGCCGTACACCCGGCTGGCGGAGGTCGTCGGCCTCTCCCAGGCGGCGACCCGCGCGCGTGCCGTACGGCTCATGCGCACCGGAGTGATCCACGTGAGCGGCATCGTCGACTCCCGTGCCCTCGGCTCCGGCGAGCTCGCCGGCGTGGGGGTCCGCGTCTCGTCCGACGTGGAGACCGCTGCCGGCCGCATCGCCCGGCTGTCGGGGATCAACTACGTGGTCACCGGCTTCGGTCGTTACGATCTGGTCTGCGGGATCGACGCCACCTCCCGTGACCTGCTGCTGAGCACCCTCGAGGCGGTACGCGCGGTGCCGGGCGTCTGGGTCGGGGAGTCGTGGCACCACCTCGACGTCGTGAAGCAGACGTACGGGGCCGACCTCGACTGAGAGCCCGCGCGGACAGGACTGCGCTACTGCGCGGCGTGTCCGCGCGGACTCTGAGCATCGTCCCCGGCGGGCGAATGTCCGAGCCGATTCCGCCTATGTCCAGGACTCGGCCAGGCGCATTGCCCTACCGTCGAGCCATGAATCTGCGGCAGCTGCGCTACGTCGTGGCGACCGCCGACCACGGCACCATGACCGCGGCGGCACAGGCCCTCTTCGTCGCACAGCCGGCGCTGTCGCGTGCCATCAGAGAGCTCGAGCGTGAGCTGGGCGTCGAGCTGTTCGCCCGCGCCGGCCGTGGCGTCGTGCTCACCGACTCCGGCGAGCAGATCGTCCGGTACGCACGCGACGCCCTGCAGGCGGTCGACGCGATCGAGGCGTTCTCGGCGGCGCCCGCGGGCGGCCGGCCGGGGGAGCTGCGGGTCGCGTCGACCTCCACGCTCGAACCCGAGCTCACCGCGCGCCTGCTGCCGGAGTTCGCCCGCGAGCAGCCGGCCACGCGGATCCGGGTCGTCCGGTGCGACGGCCGCGAGTCGGTCGGAGCGGCCGTACGCGACGGCCGCGCCGACCTGGCCCTGACCGACCTGCCGGTGCCGGGCGATCTGGCCGCGCATCCGCTGGAGCAGCGGGAGATCGTTCTGATCTCGCCGCCGGGCCTGAGCCTGCGCGAGCCGGTCCCGCTGTCGGCACTCGATGGCCTGCGGCTGGTGATGCCGGCCCGGGGCAGCGCCCGGCGGACCGAGCTCGACGGGGTGTTGTCGCGCGTCGGCGTCACACCGGTCCCCGCCGTCGAGTCCAACGAACGCGGTTCCTGGCTCGCCTGGGTGCGCGCGGGCGTCGGATCCCTGATGTGGTACCGCAACCAGCTCGATGGGCTGGACGGGCTCACGGTCCGCTCGTTCATGCCACCGATCACCACGACGATCGGCTTAGTCCACGTCCGCCGCCCCCTGCATCCGGTCGCGCGGGACTTCCTCGCGTTCGCCAAGAGCCGCGGCTGAGCCGTCGTCGAAGACCCGGGCCGCACCACTGAGGCCCGCCGACCTCTCGGCCCTCGTCAGCCGTTGCCCGCCGAGGCGAGGGCGCGTTCGGCTTCGGCGGCGAGGTCGGCGACGATGTCGGCCGCCGAGCCGACCGAGGTGATGAGGTCAAGGGCCTCGCCGGCCCAGACGGGGATGACATCCAGGTCACCCCGTGCCGCGGCGGCGCGGTACGCCCGCTGGACGACGGTGTCCTGGGCGAGTTCCTCTTCTCGGTCGTTCCACCGGTCAAGGAACTCGTTGCGCAGTGTGCGGGCGGTGTACCGCTCGGGCCATGGTGCGCCTCGGGCGATGTCCAGCACACGGCTGCGCTCGGTGTTCTCCCCCCGTCCGTCAAGGAGTGCCTTCGTGACCTCCGGCGGAACGAGCGCTTCCAGGCTGGCCTGGAAGCGCGTCCCCAGCAGTGCGCCGGCTCCTCCCAGGGCCAGCGCGGCCGCCAGCCCACGACCGTCGATCCCGCCCGCGGCCAGTGGCGCGGCCAGGTCGACCACCGCCGGCACGAAACGGCAAGGTGGCGCGCGATCCACCATGTCCTCCGGCCTCGCCTCCCTGCGCCACGATCATGTCGGCGCCGGCATCGAGTGCTTGCTTCGCCTCGTCAAGATCGGTGACCTGCACGATCAGCGTGACGCCCGCCTCGCGGACGCGCGGTGCGAAGGGGGTGGGGTCACCGAAGGAGAGCATCAGCGCGGCCGGCTCGTACTCCAGCGCCCACGCGATGGTCTCGGCGTTGACGGCCCAGGTCAGGAAGCCGATGCCCCAGGGACGGGTGGTCTGGCCGATGACCAGCGCGAGCTCTCGTTCGAGCCAGGCACGGTCACCTCGGCCGCCCCCGACCAAGCCCAGCCCGCCGCCGTTGGAGACCGCGGCCGCCAACGCGCCGCCGGCGGACCCGCCCATCGGTGCGAGCGCGATCGGATGCCGGAGCCCCAGGGAGGCGGTGAACGCCGTTGTCAGTGACATGAGATCCATCATCGCTCGGCGCTCCAAGGGCGAGCGAGCACATCACGGCATCGATCTTGTCATGTACCGATGACCGGTAGAGCCGACGGCCTCGTCGCCGCCCTCCGCGAAGAGGTGGTCGACGGGCTGTCGCGGCGCTGGTACCCGAGCAGACCCGCCCGTCCGTACGCGACGCGCTCGACCTGGTCCCGGCCGCCCGGCCCTGAACGGCGTCTCGGGCACAGGATCGGACTCAGGCGGGCTGGTGGGTGGTGCCGGGCTCGAGGGGCGGTGCGCCGACCGGGCAGTTGAAGTCGCACTCCGGGCTCGCGGTCGCCAGGTCGGGGCTGAGCACGTCGTCGTGGACGATCAGGAAGGTCAGCACCGCGCCCACGACCAGCAGCAGCGCCCCGACCAACATCGCGGTGTGAAAGCCGTGGTTGAACACGCCCGGGTCGTTGTACGCCGTGCCGGTGAGCCCGACCGCGGGCGGAACCCCCGCCACGGCCAGCAGGCCGGCCGCGCGGGCGACCGCGTTGTTGACCCCGCTGGCCACGCCCGCGTGCTGCATGTCGGCCGTCGCCAGCACCGTGGCCGTGAGCGGCGCGACCACCATCGACAACCCCAGGCCGAACACCAGGGCGGCGGGCAGCACGTCGGCCACGTACGAGGCGTGCGGGCCGATGCGGTACGTCAGCGCCATGCCGGCGGCGGCCAGGATCAGCCCGGCCGTCATCGGGTAGCGCGGTCCGATCCTCTGGGCCAACGCGCCCATGCGGGCGGACAGCAACAGCATCAGGATCGTCACGGGCAGCAGTGCGGTGCCCGCCACCACGGGGGAGTATCCGGCCACGACCTGCAGGTCCACGACCAGCAGGAAGAACTGCACCCCCATGCCGCCGTACACGATGAACGTCACCACGTTGACGGCGGTGAACTGGCGTGACCGGAAGATGCCGAGCGGCAGCATGGGGCTCGGGCCACGCCCGCCGGACCGCCGTCGCTCGACGATGACGAACGCCACGCCCGCCGCCACGCCCAGGACGGCGGCGATCACGACCGCCGTCATCGAGCCCTTCGAAGGGGCCTCGGTGAGCGCATAGGTCACCCCGGCGAGCGTCAGGGCGGCGAGTACGGCGCCGAGCACGTCGAAGCCGTGATGCTCGGATTCGTCACGGCTCTCCGGCACGTGCCGCGCCGCCACGACCAGGACGACGGCCGCGAGCGGGAGGTTGAGCAGGAAGGCCCAGCGCCAGCCGGCCGCGGCGATCAGCCAGCCGCCGAGGAACGGCCCGATCGCCCCGGCGACGCCGCCGAGGCCGGACCAGGCGCCGATCGCCCGTGGCCGGTCCCCGGGCGTGAAGGACGCCTGGATGATGGCGAGAGCTCCCGGTGTCAGCAGAGCGCCGCCGATGCCCTGCAGCGCCCGCGCCCCGATCAGCACCCCGATGCCCGGCGCCACGCCGCACAGCGCGGAGGCGAGGGCGAACCAGACGACGCCGATCATGAAGACCTTGCGGCGCCCGAAGCGGTCGCCGAGCGAGCCGCCGAGCAGGATCAGGCCGGCGAGGGTGAGGGTGTAGGCGTTCACCGTCCACTGCAGGCCCGCGACCGAGGCGTCGAACTGGCGGCCGATCCGCGGGAGCGCGACGTTGACGATCGTCGCGTCGAGCATCGCGAGGCTGGAGCCGAGCACCGTGGCGGCCAGCACCCAGCGGCCACTGGCCTCCGAGAGCCGAAGATGATTCGATGGAACGATCACGGTGGGGTCCGGGGACCCCTGTGGGGAGGACACCCGGACATGGTCGCACGTCCGGCGAGCACGCCCTACCAGTGGTCGAAGCTGAGCGGTTCGTCCTCGGGCCGGTCCGAGCGGGACAGCAGCGCCAGGTCGGACTCGACCATCATCGAGACGAGTTCCTCGAAGGAGACCTTCGGCTCCCAGCCCAGTTGGTCGCGGGCCTTCTTGGGGTCGCCGCACAGCAGGTCGACCTCTGCCGGCCGGGTGAGCGCGGGGTCGGTGACCACGTGGTCGCGCCAGTCGAGGCCGGCCGTGGCGAAGGCGAGCTCGACCAGCTCGCGTACGGACTGGGTCCGGCCCGTGCCGATCACGTAGTCCTCAGGGGTCTCGCCGGCCAGCATGAGCCGCATCGCCCCGACGAAGTCCCCCGCGTACCCCCAGTCGCGTCGTGCCTCCAGGTTCCCAAGGGTCAGCTTCCCGGCCATGCCGAGCTTGATCCGGGCCACTCCGAGGGAGATCTTCCTGGTCACGAACTCCGACCCGCGCCGCGGCGACTCGTGGTTGAACAAGATCCCGCTGACCGCGAACATGCCGTACGACTCACGGTAGTTCTGCGTGATGAAGTGCCCATAGGTCTTCGCGACGCCGTACGGGCTGCGCGGGTGGAAGGGCGTGCGTTCGTTCTGCGGGGTCTCGCGCACCTGGCCGAACATCTCCGAGGAGGATGCCTGGTAGAAGCGGATCTGCCCGCCGCCCGGCGTGCGCGATCCGCCGATGCCGCTGACCACCCGGATCGCTTCGAGCATGCGCAGCACGCCCATGCCGGTGACCTCCGCGGTGATCTCGGCCTGCTGCCACGACATCGGCACGAACGAGATGGCGCCGAGGTTGTACACCTCGTCGGGCCGTACCTTCTCCACGGCGGAGATGAGACTGCCCTGGTCGAGCAGGTCCCCGTAGGCCAGCCGCACGTCACCGATGTGCTTGCGCAGCCTGGAGACGTGCGGGTTGGACTGGCCCCGGACCAGACCCCAGACCTCGTACCCCCGTTCGAGCAGATGCTCTGCGAGGTAGGAGCCATCCTGACCGGTGATCCCGGTGATGAGCGCTCGCGTGGTCAGCGGAACCTCCAAGCTCACGGGACTATGCCCGTTTCGTCTCACAGAGATTAGCCGTCCCGCCCGGCCCGAAGCGACAGAGGGAGCAGCTGAGACCGAATCGGATTCGAGACAGGGCGTCCGCGGGCCGCGGCTCGCCGCATGCGGCGAGCTTGGAACGCGCTGCCGAAGTGCGAGAAGATCAGGGCATCATGCTGCGCGTGCGAATCTTCAGGTGGCGCCGTCGCGGCGACGGGGGGCTGGTCCGCGTCTGCGCGGACGGTGATCTCGCCGACGGCGAGATCCGCCGGCTGGAAGAGCCCCCAGCCGTGCTCTGCCGGGCGGGTGGGCGGCTGTACGCCCTCGGCTCGCACTGTTCGCACGCGGGCGCCCTGCTCAGCAAGGGCACGATCGTCGAGGACTGCCTGGAGTGCCCGCTCCACGGCGGGCGGTTCTCGCTCGACGGCGGTGGCGTGCGCAGCGGTCCCGCGAGCCACGGTGTGCCGGCGTACGATGTCGTGGTGCGCGACGGTCTGGTCTATGTCTCGCGGCGCCCGCGCCGGCTCAACCGGGCGACCCGCCGCCCCTGGGGAGCCCGCTGGTGACCGGAGCGGACGCGCCACTGCGGCTGCACGGCCGGTCGCTGGACGGCTGCACGGTCATGGCGGTCGTCAACCGCACCCCTGACTCCTTCTTCGACCGCGGCGCGACGTACGGCTTCGACGCGGCGCTCACCGCGGTCGACACGGCGGTCGCGGAGGGCGCGGACATCATCGACATCGGCGGCGTCAAGGCCGGGCCCGGTGCCGAAGTCGACGTCCGCGAAGAACTCCGGCGTGTCGTCGACCTCGTGGTGGCCGTACGCGAGCGTCACCCGGAGGTCGTGATCAGCGTCGACACCTGGCGCGCGGAGGTGGGCGAGGCCGTCGCGGAGGCCGGCGCCGACCTGCTGAACGACACCTGGGGCGGTGTCGACCCCCGGCTGGCCGAGGTTGCCGCGGCGTACGGCATCGGGCTCGTGTGCGCGCACGCGGGCGGGCTGGACCCGCGCACCCGCCCGCACCGGATCGGCTACGAGGACGTCGTCGCGGACGTGATCCGCTACGTGACCGCCGAGGCGGAGCGCGCCGTCGAACTGGGGGTACGCCGGGACGCGATCCTCATCGACCCGGCTCACGACTTCGGCAAGAACACCTGGCACTCACTGGAGATAACGCGCCGCCTCGACGAGCTGTCCGCCACCGGCTGGCCGGTGCTCGTCGCGGTCTCCAACAAGGACTTCATCGGCGAGACGCTCGGCGAGCCGGTCGAGAAGCGCGGCGTCGGGACCATGGCCGTGCTCGGCGTGTCCGCGTGGCTGGGCGCGCGCGTCTTTCGCGTGCACGACGTCGCGGCGGCGCGCCTGGCCCTGGATTCTCTGGCGGCTCAGCGGGCCGCGGACTCGCGCTGGCGCGCCCGGTAGGCGGCGACGTGCATGCGGTTGCCGCACGTACGGCTGTCGCAGTAACGGCGGCAGCGGTTGCGTGACAGGTCGACGAGGACACGGGCACAGTCCGGGGCCTCGCAGACGCGCAGCCGGTCGAGCTCGCCGGCGGCGACGACGTAGGCGAGCGCGATGCCGCACTCGGCGGCGAGATGCTCGGCCAGCCGCGAGCCAGGGGCGAAGAAGTGCACGTGCCAGTCGTAGCCGTCGTGGTCGGTGAGGTGGGGCGACGTGCGCGCCTCACCGACGATCGAGTTGACCCGGAGCACGGTGCCCCGGGTGTCCTCCGGGACCTGGAACAGGTCGTGGAAGCGGTCGCGCAGGCGCAGTGTCGCCTCGAGGTCGGCCGCGTCCAGGTCACGGACGTCGCTCACCGCGTTGCGGTCGACGAACTCCTGGAGTGCCGCGAGGTCGGGGAGATGATCCTCCCCGGCCACGGACGGCCCCGTGTTGACCAGATCGACCACTGTTCCAAGCGCGTGCTCCGTGTCATGGCTGAAAAGCACTGGAACTCCCGTTCAACGCCGACCTGTCGCCGACTCCGCTGACGCTGCCACTGTCATCACCGTATTCCTTCCGCGATGCTTACCGGGCACGTACGTGCGGTCAGCGAACGTAGTGAGGGTCGGCGATCACGGGGTAGAGGGCGTCGGCCTCACGATGGCGCACGGTCATGACGATGGTGGTGTCCTCCAGGCGGTACTTCGCCGGGATCGTGCGGTACAGCGAGTCGCAGCCCCAGGGGGCGTAGAACCGGCCGACCGTCGCCCCGTACCGCTCGTGCACCACGTCATACCCGCCGGACGGCGTGGCGTCCAGCGCCAGCCCGTCGCCGAGCCGGACCGGGAAGCGGAACTCCTCCGGGGCGTCAGGGCCGTTCAGCACCGTGACGAACCGGACTCCCGCGGCCGTCGTCTGCCCCATCACGTCCGTGTCGGTCTCAAGCCCCGTGAAGACGCGCAGGCTCGGCCTGATCACCGTCGCCGCGGGATCCTCGTGCGTCCCCGCGACGCCGATGTGGATGCGCTGCCCGTCACGCGTCGGTGCCCAGACGCCCTCGCTCGCCAGCTCTCCCCAGCTGACGTCCGGATTCTCGTATTCGGGAGGTTCCGAGCGGCCACTGATCGCCAGAACCCCGGTCGCGGCCTCGATGGCCACGGTCACCTCATCACGTGCATGCCTCATGGCGGATCCCCTTCGCCTGTGTTCATCCCCGTCTCTGATCACGTCGGCGAGACGCATCAGGTTCACGCACTCTGCAATGAAATCCGGGTGGATTTTGGTTGTTTCGCCGAACTACAGGTTGCAAATTAATTACATTGCGTGGCGCGACACGCCGACACCGTCATTTCGGCTGGTGAACCGGCGATTCAGTGGTCTCAAGCGCCCCACCTGCACCCTGGGTGCGCCGGCCGATACCCGACGTGCCCGCGTGCGTAACGGGACAGGTCGGCCCGTAGCTGAGATCCTGGTGGTCGTGCCCGGCGTGCTGGGTACGCAGGTCGTGGGCGTGGAGAACGCCCGGCGAAGTCGAAGGAGTCCGATGGCGGATCAACCAGTGGCCGACCAACCAGTGGCCGACCAACCAGTGGCGGGCCGGCCGGTGGTAGACCAGCCGGTGGCCGACCAGTCAGAGATCCGGCGGTCCCGGCAGCCGGAGATGCCTTCGGGCACGGTCCGGATCGTCGACCTGCCGG
>DASQPY010000359.1:0-6260 GCA_035643735.1 Actinoallomurus sp.
GCCCGCCGTCCCGGCGAGGTCCGGGCGGAGCTGCGTCGCCTTGCGACCGAGATGGAGGCGCACTTCGACCGGGAGGAACGCCGGCTCGTTCCCGCGCTGAACGCGCTCTGAGCCCGGCTGGAGGCCGCCGGCTGGACGGGCCGGGTCGAGCCGGTGCGCATGCCGAGATTCGCCGACGCCGGCCCGGAGCTGATCGGGTACCGCGTACGGGTAGGGCGGTTCGCCGCCGAGGCGACCGCGGTCTCGTCGCGGCTCGCGGCGGCAAAGTTCAAGCCGTCCGTGCTCTACACCGCCAGGACGGCGACGCCACGACCGGGCCGTGGGCCGTCCACACGCTCACGGTGGACCTCCGTGCGTTCAAGGGAACGGTGGCGGAGTCGCCCGAGGCCACGCTGGCCGGCCGGCGTACGACGAGCCGGATCGCACCGGACACCGGCGCGCTCGCCGCGGTGAACGGCGGCTTCTTCGTCATCCCCGGCACCGACGGCGTGGTCGGCGACTCGGCCGGGATCATCGTGGAGCACGGCCGGCTGCTCCACGACGCGACGAACGGCCGGGTGGCGGCGATCCTCGGCAACGGTGGGCGAACGCTCCGGCTCCAGAAGCTCTGGACCCGGATCGACCTGGTGGACGAGCACGGATCGGCCACCACGGGGGCCTTCACGCCGGAGTTCGGCGCCCCGCTGCCGTCAGGAGAGGGCTCGGAGGCGGTGCTCGACGCCGCGGGCCGTTCCCGCCGGCGGCGAGGTCATCGGCTCCGAGGCGGCCTGGCTCGACCGGCACGCCACCGTGGGGCGGCGCCTGCGCCTGAGGACACGCGTCACCATCGTCATGCCGCCGCGTGCGATTAGGGCCATGCCCCAGCCGGAGTACCCCCGCCGGAGGCGCTTGTGCCTCAGCCGGATCGGCGGGCGTGGTGGGTTCGCCGATACCAACCGGCGGCCACAGCGATAAGCGGCGCTATCAGGAGAGCAAGGTTGCCGGTGAGCACAGTGAACAGTACCGCCACAGCAATGACAGCGACCGTGATGGCGATCTCCACGCCGACCGGCACCGGCCGATGCCGGCGGTTGAGCCAACGACCCAGGACTCGATCGTCGAGCCGGACCAGCGCCCGAACAGGGTTCCCCACGTGCGGCATGCTCTTACCTCCGGAGTCCGGTGAGCTAAACGATACGTCGCAGGACTCGGGCTGTCAGGGCCACAGAACTGCCCGAGATGGGCGCCCGATCGGCGCGGCCGGAGGGACCGGCGCCCAGGCCGCACGCCCGTTGGGCGGGCCGGAGCGGGCGGCTGCGGCGGCGCGTAGCGTCGCCGTCTTGATCCGCAAAAAGCCCAATTCGGCAGCACTGAACTATTCATTACGAGTGATCCTGGAGCTGTCCGGCGCGGTCCAGATCGGTCTCTTGACCGCGCACAGCCAGGGTCTGAGCATCTCCGAGGCCGGGCGGCTCATGAAGTCGCTGGGCGCGGTGGAGGCGATGCACCTCGACGGCGGTGGTTCGTCCACGATGGTGGCCGGGGGAGAGGTCGTGAACACCCCGTCCGACGCCACCGGGCAGCGCCCCGTCGGCGACGCGGCCGTCGTGCTGCCCGGCCGGGACGGCTGAGCTACGGCTTGCGCGCCACGCCGCCGAGCCAGCTCACCTCGGCAGGGCTCGGTCGCGGATCCGCGCCCTCGGGCCGCCACTCCGAGACCAGCTCGACGCCCGGCTCGACCAGGTCGAGCCCGCCGAAGGCCAGGCGGACGAAGTCGTCCATGGGGCGCGCCTGCGCCGGCACGCCGCCGGCGCGGTACGAGCGGACCAGCCCGTTCACGCCGCCCGGGTCGAACTCCGGCGTCACATGGGAGGCCACCAGGTGGCTCCCGGGCGGCAAGGCGTCCACCAGCGTCGTGACGATGGCATGCGGGTCCTCCTCGTCCGGGAGGAAGTGCAGGACGGCGACCAGCATCAGCGCGACGGGCCGGCCGGGATCGAGCACCTCGCGAACGGCCGGGTGAGCGAGGATCCGCGCGGGCTCGCGCAGGTCCGCCTGGATGAACGCGGTGTGTCCCTCGGACGTGCCCGTGAGCAGGGCGTTGGCGTGGACGAGCACCATGGGGTCGTTGTCCACGTAGACCACGCGCGAGTCCGGCGCGACCGCCTGGGCGACCTCGTGCACGTTGCCGGCGCTCGGCAGGCCGCTACCGATGTCCAGGAACTGGCGGATACCCGCCTCTTTGGCCAGGTAGCGGACGGCGCGGCCGAGAAAGGCGCGATTCTCCCGTACGGCGGTGCGCACGGAACGCCAGCTCTCCATCGCCCTTTCGGCGGTCGCCCGGTCGGCCGGGAAGTGGTCCTTGCCGCCGAGGTAGTAGTCGTACATGCGGGACGAGTGCGCCCGGCTCGCGTCGACCTCCGCCGGAAGCGGGCCGGAGGCGCCAGGCTCATGTGAATCCGGCGGGGGAGCGGCTGATGACGGCATGGCGGCCTCCGGCACGGCTATTCACGTTTTCGGCGAACCCGGCGATCGGCTCAGCGCGCCGTCAGGCTACCGCACGGTGGCCCGCCCCGGATCGTCATCGCCGGCGCCGTGTGGGGTGAGCACGCGGGAGATGACCCGCACCGCGTCGGGAATGTGTGACGCCGGGCTGATCGGCTCGCCCCAGGACCACCACCACATCAGGCTCTCGTCTCCGTGCGGCAGGGGCATGCAGCACACGGTCTCGGTCAGCCGCGAATGACCGCCGGGAACCCCGACGCGTACGCGGGTGGGCGCGAGCACCTCCGCCTGGAGACCCGCTTTCGTGCAGTCGTTGGCAAGCTTCTCGGCGAGCAGATGAACATCCTCATTCGTCATATTGAGCATAACTCCATCTCCCCGCCACCCTTAGCGACCGGGATGCCGATGTCGTGTATTGAGAAAGCATGCACGAGGTAATGCGATATCGGTAGCGCCACGAGTTCTCACGGTCATACGGTGACGACATGGACGCCGATGTTCTTCCCGAAGCCCTTAAATCGATCATGGCTCGCCATGGTTGGTCGCAAATGGATCTCGCCACTGAGCTTGGTGTGTCGCAGTCGTGGGTCTCGCAGACCTCGCGTGGCGTGAAGGACAGCGGCATCGCCAATGTGCAGCGACTTCTCGCCCGTATCGGCTGGGAAGTTCGCATAACCCCCAAAACGGAAGATGACCCCGTGAAGCGCAGAAATTTCGTCGCGGCCGTCGGGTCGATCGCCTTCGTGCCATCCCCAAAAGTCGGTCCATACCAAGATGCGGAATATGTACGGGCGCTCGCTGAGCGTCTGGCTCGTGACAGATATGAACAAGGCGGCATTCCGGTCGCTTCTACCGCACTACGGCACTTGAAGAAAGTTGGACTGGCAATATCGGGCAAAGACCGCAAATTGCAGTCTGCCGCCTCCGATCTGGCCTGTGAAGCGGCGCGGATCTTCTACGACTCGCGCCGGTACGACATGGCCCAGCGCGCCGGGTCGTTCGCCCTCCAGCTCGCCCGCCGCTCCGGAGACGTCAACGGCCAGGCGAACGCCTGCAGCGCCCTGAGCCGGATCAGCATCGACCGGCGGCACGGAGACCGGGGAATCATGCACGCCCGGCAGGGGCTGACGCTTCCCGATCTCCCGCCGCCGCAACGCGCCTGGCTGAAGCTACGGCTGGCGCGCTCACTGGCTCTCGTTCCCGGCCAGGAGCGCGCGGCACGCGACCGCCTGGCCGAACTCGGCGACGCGGAGGGGCTGTCGGCGTACGAGAGAGCCGACATGAAGGGAAACGTCGGCGTGGCACTGGCCGGCATGCGCGCCTACCCGGACGCACACGCCTCGATCGCCGAGGCCGTCTCGCTCAGCCGCCAGTGCTCGCCGCTGCTGCTGGTGGCCTACCAGGCCTGGCAGGTCGAGACCGCGCTGGCGGCGGCCGAGCCCCTGATGGCGGCGGATCACATGACCGCTCTGGCCCGCATCGCCCCGATGGTCTCCTCGGCCCGGGTGAACTCCCACATCGCCGGCATCCTCAGGATGTCCGCGCGCTGGTCCGACGTGCCGGAGATGGGGCACGCGCGCGAGCACCTGCAGTCCGTGCAGCCGGACTGACCGGAGCCGACCGCCCCCAGCCCTCGGACAAGGACGGCGCGAACGAGCTCCCGGCCACGCGCATGACGTCTTCGCCGGCGACGCCGTCCCCTTCACTCCCCTCCACCGACCACCCGGCCGAGGCCGACCGTGCCCGCCTGCTCCACATCAGAGCGGCACGCGGCGGCGGCGCCTCCACCCGAGAGCGCCCGCGGACCGGCCGGGCCAGGGAAGACCGGATCCGTACGGGAGCAGACCCCCGGACCGCCCGCCTCGCAGGAGATCACCAGCCCGGAGGCCACGTCGTCGCCAGGCCCTCGCGGAAACCCTCCAGCCGCTCCCGCGCCGTGAGCATGCCCTGTCCCGCCCCGTACGCGAACAGGCGATGATCGGGCCCGGCCACGGCGCAGGTCAGTGCGTGGCACGGTAGATGGGGCCGCGTTCGACCACCGGAGTGATCAGGTCGCCGTAGTCCGGCACCGGGGGGATCGGCACGGCACGGCGCCCGTGGTAGCCGATGAGATCCTTGACCCGTTCGTCGAGGAAGTACGCCCCGGCGACCACCTCGCCGACGAACGCCGTCTGCTCGGGAGTCGGTTCCCCGTCCTGCCGCAGGATCTCGCGCAGGGAGCCCGTCGGAGTGGCGCACCGTACCGGCGGGTCGCGATCGCGTTCGACCCTGGCCACCAGTGCCGGCCGAGCCGGTTGTGCGCCTGCGCGACGCGACGGCCCATCCGCCCCAGGGGTACGGGCGGCAACGGCGGGCGTAGACGATCGTGCACGCCGCCCACCGCGTTGTAGACGAGCACGTCGAGGTCGGAGTTCGGAGCATTCGATCGGGTAGTCCTGCTCCCGCCTGCGCACGTTCGGGTTCCAGCCCCACTCGGGCGCGCTGTCGATCTCGAAGTCGGGTTCGGCCGCCCGCGCCTGGGAGTAGTCCGGCCCGTCGCCCTGTTCGAGGACCACCACACCGAAGCCGCTCGCGGCCAGGCGCCTGGCCGCGACGGCTCCGGCGGGCCCGGCGCCGACGATGCAGACGTCCACGCGGCCGGCCGTCCGCGAAGTGCTCACGGGAATCGCCACACAGTCGAAAATGCCGCCCCTGACCTGCGACGAGGGAGATCCGTACGCCGGTCCGCTCGCGTACCGGGCCCGCCACACCGAGCCGGCCTGCCCGGGTGAGGTCTTCCGCACTCCGCGTATTTACGGGTGCCGTGCCGTGGATCACCGACATATGGTGCGGATGATGCCGGTGGCCGACAGGAGGAGCACGGTGAAGCGAATCGGCGAGGAGGCGGGAGGCGCGCCGCGTCTCCCGGGGGACGTCCGTTGAGCGACGCCTCCGGACCCCGGCTGCTGGCCGTCAGCGACCTGCACGTCGCCTACGACGCCAACCGGGAGATCGTCTCGGGGCTGCGGCCCACCTCCGACGAGGACTGGCTGATCGTCGCCGGTGACGTGGGCGAGATCCTCGGTGACATCGAGTGGGCCCTGCGCCTCCTGAGCGAGCGTTTCGCCAAGGTGATCTGGACGCCGGGCAACCACGAGCTGTGGACGCCCCAGCCGGATCCCGTACGGCTGCGGGGTGAACACCGTTACCGCCGCCTCGTGGAGATCTGCCGCGCGATGGGCGTCGCCACGCCCGAGGACCCGTATCCCGTCTGGCGGGGTCCCGGTGGCCCGGTCACGGTCGTGCCGCTGTTCGTGCTGTACGACTACACGTTCCGCCCGCCTGGCACCCGGACGAAGGAGGAGGCGCTCGAGCGTGCCTACGACGCCGGGGTCGTGTGCACGGATGAGTTCCAGCTGCACCCGGACCCGCACCCGACCCGTGACGCGTGGTGCCAGGTGCGTCTCGCCGAGACCGAGCGTCTCCTCGCCGCACGCGACGCGACCCTGCCCACGGTCCTGGTGAGCCACTTCCCGCTGGTCCGCGACCCGACGATGGTCCTGCGCCACCCGGAGTTCGCGCTGTGGTGCGGCACCGAGCGTACGGCCGACTGGCACCGGCGGTTCAACGCGGTCGCCGCCGTCTACGGGCACCTGCACATCCCGCGGACCACCTGGTACGACGGGGTGCGCTTCGAGGAGGTCTCGCTCGGCTACCCGCGGGAGTGGCGGCGGCACGGGCTGCGCCGCGGCGTGCTGCGGGACGTGCTCCCGGCGGTCGACCCGGTCCCGGAGCCG
>DASQPY010000360.1:0-10533 GCA_035643735.1 Actinoallomurus sp.
GAAGACTCCGGTGTCATAGTGGGGGAATGAAGGCGGTCGTTTACCACGGGCCGCGCGACGTACGTGTGGAGCGGGTGCCCGACCCGCGGATCGAGGTGCCGACCGACGTCCTGGTCAAGATCACGACTACCGGCATCTGCGGGTCGGATCTGCACACGTACGAGGGCCGTACCGGCCTCGAGCCCGGACGCGTACTCGGGCACGAGAACCTCGGCGAGGTGGTCGAGACCGGCGTCGCCGTCGAGGAGCTCCAGGTCGGCGACCGGGTGTGCGTGCCCTTCAACGTCAGCTGCGGTTACTGCAAGAACTGCGAGCGCGGGCTCACCGCGTTCTGCCTCACCATGAACCCCCGCGGCGCGGGCGCGGCGTACGGGTTCGACGGGCTGGGCCCGTACAACGGCGGGCAGGCCGAGTACCTGCGTGTCCCGCACGGTGACTTCAACTGCCTCCGGCTGCCGCCCGAGTGTGCGCTGAAGGAGATCGACTACGTGATGTGCGCGGACATCTTCCCGACGGGCTACCACGCCACCCATCTCGCGGGCGTACGGCCGGGAGAGTCCGTCGTGGTCTACGGTGCCGGCCCGGTCGGGCTCATGGCGGCGTACTCCGCGCTCATCAAGGGCGCCGACCGCGTGATGGTGGTCGACGCGCATTCCGAGCGGCTCCGGCTCGCCGAGGGGATCGGGGCGATCCCGATCGATGACCGGAAGGCCCCGCCGGTGGAACAGGTGCTCGACCTGACCGACGGCGAGGGCGCCGACCGCGGGTGTGAGTGCGTCGGTTTTCAGGCCCACGACCCCGACGGCATCGAGCACCCGAGCATGACCCTGAACGACCTGGTCGGCTCCGTACGGCCGACCGGCACGTTCGGCGTCGTCGGCGTTTTCGTGCCCCAGGATCCCGGGGCGTGTGACGAGGTCTCCAAGCACGGCGAGATGCTCTTCGACTTCGGGGACTTCTGGTGGAAGGGCCAGGCGATGGCCACCGGCCAGTGCAACGTCAAGGCCTACAACCGCCACCTGTGCGATCTCATCGCCGACGACAAGGCCGCGCCGTCCTTCGTGGTCTCCCACGAGCTGTCACTGGACGAGGCGCCGGAGGCGTACCGCCATTTCGATGCCCGGGAGCCCGGCTGGACCAAGGTGGTCCTGCATCCGTGAGCGCGTCACCCCGCGCGGCGCAGCAGGGTGATCATGCGCCAGGCGTGGGGTGAGCCGAGCGTCACCTCCGGGTCGAAGTCCCCGTACTGGGCCTCGACCCGCAGGTCGCCGTTGAGGCGGATGGCGGCCGTCAGCTCGGTCGCGGTCCAGAACCGGTAGGGCACGATCCCCTGGATCACCTCGCCGCCGTCGATGGCGATGGTCACGCGGTCGCGGACGATCTGGGTGATCGGGTCCAGCTCGTCGCCGGGCTCGCCCCACCGTACGTGCGCGCTCAGGCCGTCCTTGTCCACCGTCCAGGCGTTCGAGACCCGCGGCGTGTCACCGAGCCGGTCGGCCGGATGGCTCATCTCGATGATCGCGAGTCCGCCGTCGGCGAGATGCTCGTGGACGCAGGCCAGGTAGGCCACGAAGTCGTCCAGCGTCATCAGGTGCGCGGTCGAGTCCAGCATCGTGATGACCAGGTCGAAGCGGCGGCCGAGCCGGAACCCGGTCATGTCCGCCTGCACGACCTCCAGGGGCAGCCCCCTCCCCTGTTCGCGCGCGTACGCGCACATCGCCGGGCTGAGGTCGAGCGCGGTGGCCGGCACGCCCCGGCGGGCGAACTCCCGCGCGTGCTCGGCCGGGCCCGCCGCGAGTTCGAGGACGTCGCGCGTCTCACCCGCCCAGCTCCGCAGGGCGTCCACCTCGGCGCTCACGTCACGGAAGGAGCAGGCCAGCTCGTACGCCCGCGGATGGTCATAGATCACCGCTCAATCGTCGCAGAGTTGACCGCATGCGCCGTACCGGGCAAGCTCGGCGCCGATGGAGTCAGACCGGGGGCCGAGCGTCGACGCCGCACTCGCCGATGTGGCGCGCGTGGGGCCGTTCTTCGCCATGGACACCGACCCGGACGTCGCCGGCCATCCGCTGTGGCGGCCGTTCACCGAGCTCTGCGGCCGTGCCCTGCCCGACCAGATCGCGGCGGTGCGGATCCGGCTGGGCACCGATGAGCCACGTGTGGCCGCGTCGCTGCTGTTCCAGGGCATCGCGGGCCGCCTGTGGTCGCCGGTCCTGGCCGTCGCGGCCTCGCACGGCGTGGTGCCGGACCTGGACCCGGCTCATCTGTACTGGCGCGCGATGTCGCCGGGGCCGGTGCTGCTGGCGGCGCCGGGGGTGGGCGGATTGCCCGCGGACGCCTCAGCCGTACACCGTGTGGTGGTCGAACGGCACCTGCTCCCGCTGGTCGAGGCCGTCCTCGCGGTGGCGCCGGTCGCGGAGGGACTGCTGTGGGGCAATGCCGCCTCGGCCCTGACCGGCGCGCTGACCGTCCTGGCCAGGGCGAGGGCGGGGGCGGGCGCCCGGCTCGTCCGGGAGCTACTGGACCTGCCGCCGCTCCAGGACACCGGCACGCTGGGCCCGGCGGGCTTTCGCCGCCGCAGCTGCTGCCTGTACTACCGCGTGCCCGGTGGCGGCCTGTGCGGCGACTGCGCCCTGCTGTGACCTCTGACGATCATCGGGGTGGCGGTGTCCCGGCGATGTCGTGGATGAGGCCGTAGTCGTGTGCCTGCTCGGCCGTGAGCATCCGGCCCTGCCGCGCGTCCTCACGGATCTCGTCGACCTCACGGCCGGTGATCTCGGCAAGCCGGATGTAGAAGGCGTCCACCTTGCGGCGGTACTCCTCCTCGTGGATCGCGACGTCGGAGGCCGGACCCTCGGCGTGCGTGCGCGGCTCGGTCAGCAGGAGCGTCGCGTGCGGGGTCATCTCGCGGTGCCGGGCCGCGGCGAGGATCACCAGGGCGGGACCACCCGCCTGACCGATCACGAGGATGTCGACCGGGCACGAGAGGATGCCCATGGTGTCCGCGACGGCGAACGCGGCCTCCAGATCGGCGTCGGGGGCGCGCAGGTGCAGGGCGATGGGCCCGTCCCCGGTGCCGTCGAGCATGATCAGCCTGGCCGACAGGTCGGTGGCCAGGTCTCCATCGATCCGGCCGTTCGCCACCACGATCCGCCGGTCGAACAGCAGGTCGGCGGCGCTCGGCGTGGCGGGCATGCCCCGTGGCGGCTCGTCGCGGGACTCACGCCGCGACGGCTCGCGCGGAAACTCGGGCGGAAACGACGGCATTGTCATACGACCATCCCCTCGCGGACTCCGTTCCCGACGATAGTCCCGGCGGGGCCCTGATCCCTACGCGGCTTCGCCGAGGGCGGATTCGGAGCGCCGGAGGGCACGGGCCATCGCGGGCTCGATACGGTGCTGTCCGTGATCGACGAGCCGCGTCTCCCCTCCCTCCACCCGGACGAGCTGAACGACGAGCAACGTGATGTCTATGAGGCGATCGTGGGCGGACCACGCCCGGCGAACGTCTTCTCCTTCCTCGACGACGAAGGACGGCTGCTGGGCCCGTTCAACGCGATGCTGCACAGCCCTGCCGTCGGCGGGCCCCTGCAGGAGCTCGGCGCCGCGCTGCGCTTCCGTACGAGCTTCACCAAGCGTGAGCGGGAGATCGCGACACTGACCGTGGCGGCGCGGCTCCGCTCGGACTATGAGTGGTACGCCCATGAGCGGATCGGCCGCCGGGCCGGCCTGACCGACGCCGAGCTGACCGCGCTGCGGACGGGCGCGGACCCGGTACTGGCCGACGCCCGCGAGCGCATCGTCCACGAGGTCGCACGCACGCTCGCCACGGACGGCGACCTGAGCGCGCCGATGTTCGCCGAGGCCACCGCGTCGCTCGGCCGCGCCGCCGTGGTCGAGCTGGTGACACTCGTCGGCTACTACTCCGCGCTGGCCCTGCAGCTGCGGGTGTTCCGCGTCGGCCTGCCCGGCGGCGAGACCCCGCCGCCCTGGGAGCCCGGACCGGTTTCGTAGCGGGCCGCAGCGACTCCCGGCGCACGGTATTTCGATCCTTCGATCGCCGCGGCCGCTGCGGCGGGCGTCGCGAAGACCACCCTTTACCGCAGGTGGCCGACCAAGGATCACCTGATCGTCGCGGTGTGACGCGGCTGCGACGAGGTGCCGGTGGAGTAAACCGGCGACGTGCGCGCGGACCTCATCCGCTACCTCGACCAGATCGTGGGCGCCCTCCACCGGGCGCGTGCGGCAGGTCGTCCCGCCGGGTCCGGCACCGCGAGCACCCTGCCGCAGTTCGATGCCATGAATGACGCCCTGAGACGGCGGGTGGAGGGCTGGATCCCCCCACCCGCGTGGATCCGGGTGGTCTCAGCGGGCGGGGGCCCAGCCGGGCATCGGGAAGCCGTTCAGGAGATCCTGGATCTCTCCCGCGATCCTGTCGAGCTCGGCCGCGTCCTCCGCCGCCGTGACCGCGCGGTCGACCCACCCGGCGACGGAGGCCATGTGCTCCTCGGTGAGGCCGCGGGTCGTGATGGCGGCGGTGCCGAGCCGCATGCCCGAGGGGCTCCAGGGCTTGCGCGGGTCGAAGGGCACGGAGTTGAAGTTCAGCTCGATGCCGGCCAGGTCGAGCGCCTTGGCCGCCGGCTTGCCGCCGATCTCCCGGTTCGTCAGGTCGATGAGGATCAGGTGGTTGTCGGTGCCACCGGAGACGAGGTCGAAGCCGCGCTCGGTGAGCGCGGTGGCCAGGGCGCCGGCGTTCGCGACGACCTGCCGTGCGTACGTGCGGAAGCCCGGCTCCGCGGCCTCCTTGAGCGCCACGGCGATCGCGGCGGTCGTGTGGTTGTGCGGGCCGCCCTGCAGGCCGGGGAAGATCGCCTTGTCGATGGCGGTCGCGTGCTCCTCCGTCGTCATGATCATGGCGCCGCGCGGGCCGCGCAGCGTCTTGTGCGTCGTGGTGGTGATGACGTCGGCGTACCCGGCCGGAGACGGGTGCGCTCCCCCGGCGACGAGCCCGGCGATGTGCGCGATGTCGGCGGCGAGCACGGCACCGGTCTCGCGGGCGATCTCGGCGAACGCCGGGAAGTCGATCGTGCGCGGGATCGCCGTGCCGCCGCAGAAGATGACCTTCGGGCTCTCCTTGCGTGCGAGGTCGCGTACCTCGTCCATGTCGACGCGGCCGGTCTCGCGGCCGACGCCGTAGTGCACGGGCCGCAGCCACTTGCCGGAGATGGACACCGGCGACCCGTGGGTCAGGTGACCGCCGTGGGCGAGCTCGAGCGACAGGAAGGTGTCTCCCGGCTTCATGAAGGCCAGGTACACGGCGAGGTTGGCCGGCGAGCCGGAGTAGGGCTGGACGTTCGCGTGCGGGACGCCGAAGAGCCTGCGCGCCCGCTCCTGTGCGAGTTCCTCGATCGGGTCCACGAGCTGCTGGCCCTCGTAGTAGCGCTTGCCCGGGTAGCCCTCGGAGTACTTGTTGGTGAGCACCGAGCCGGTGGCCTCGAGCACGGCGGGCGAGACGTAGTTCTCCGACGCGATCAGGCGGATCTTGTCGTGCTGCCGCGTGGCCTCCGCCTCGATCAGGGCGGCGAGGTCCGGGTCGGTGGCGCTGAGATGAGAGATGGGCGGCTGGTGCATGGGAGCCTCCGTGACAGGAGCGGCACCCAGGCGCGCGGTGCCGTACTCGTCGCTCCCCGGTGGTGAGCTCCACCTCGATGCGCCAGTCGCAAGGCCACCTATCGTAGCCGGACGGGGGCTCTCCGGTCCTCGGATCCGTCGGCCCGCCTTCCCGGAACCTCCGCAACGCGAACGGCCCGGCGCACGCCGAAGCGGGCACCGGGCCGAACGTGGGACGTGCTAGTTGCGGGCCCGCGCCATCGCTGCCTGGATGGCGGCGCGCTCGTTGCGGAGCTTGGCGAGGGCCTCCTCGAGGATCGCCTCACCGTCGGCGTCGCTGCGCCGCTCCTTGACATATGCGAGGTGCGTCTTGTACGGCTCGTTGCGCGGGGGCGCAGGGGGATTCTGGGGGTCCTTGCCGGCGGGGAAACCGCACCGGGGGCAGTCCCACTGGTCCGGCACGGCGACGTCGGTCGCAAAGCTCGGCCGAGACTCGTGCCGGTTGGCGCAGTAGAACGTCACCCACACGCGCGGTGCCGCTTCACCGCGCTCGGCCTCTCCCATCGGGCCAGCACCGACACGGCTACCCCGAATGGCGTTGCCACTACCCACGGACTACTCCTCGCTGTTCCTGCCGCCGCGATAGGGGCGCGACGGCCGTCAATACTGCCGGTATGTCTGTGTTGCGTCTCAGCCGTGGTGGCCGTGCGCGAACAGCAGGCCCAAGGCGATGATCGACGCGAACCAGATGACACCCGTACCGATCGTGAGCCGGTCGAGGTTGCGCTCGACCACAGACGACCCGCCGAGCGAAGAGCTGATACCGCCGCCGAACAGATCCGACAGGCCACCGCCCTTGCCCTTGTGAAGGAGGACGAGCAACACCATCAGCGAGCTCGTGATGATGAGGACGATGGAAGTTCCGATGATCACAGCAGTTCAGCGCTTTCGTGATTCACCCCGCAGGGTGCGGGGAATATTCGCGTATTCAGGTCATCCGATCCGAGGGTACGTCAGTACCCCCGCCAGTCTCAGCAGAAACGCTCAGTACGAGTCGAGATCAGGCAAGTCGCTCTCGGAACCGGCAGATCTTGATGAACTCTCCGGCATCGAGGCTGGCGCCCCCGACGAGGGCCCCGTCGATGTCGGACTCAGCCATGATCCCGGCGATGTTGTCACTTTTGACGGAACCGCCGTAGAGGATGCGTACCTGATCGGCGAGATCTCCACTGTACAGCTCGGCGAGGCGTGTGCGGATCGCACCGCACATCTCCTGCGCGTCATCCGGCGTGGCGACCTCTCCGGTGCCGATGGCCCACACCGGCTCGTACGCGACCACGATCTGCCGTGCCTGCTCGGCGGAGACCTTCTCCAGGGCCCCGCCGAGCTGGGAGAGGCAGTGCGAGAGGTGCCCGTCCGCCTTGCGGATCTCCAGGACCTCACCGACGCACAGGATCGGCGTCAGCTCGTGCTTGAACGCCGCCTTCACCTTGGCGTTGACCAGCGCGTCGTCCTCGTGGTGGTGCTCACGACGCTCAGAGTGCCCGGCGAGAACGTAGGTGCAGCCGAGCTTCTTGAGCATCAGCCCCGACACCTCGCCGGTGTAGGCGCCCTTCTCGTGCGCCGAGACGTCCTGAGCGCCGTACGTGAGCTCGAGCCGGTCGGCGTCCACCAGCGTCTGCACGCTGCGGATGTCGGTGAACGGCGGCAGCACCGTGATGTCGGCGGCCGCGTAGTCGGCCTCCTTGAGGCCGAATGCCAGCTTCTGGACGTGCGCGATGGCCTCGAGGTGGGTGAGGTTCATCTTCCAGTTGCCGGCGATGAGCGGCTTGCGGCCCCCGTCGCCGGGGGCACTCTTCGGCGCCACGGTCAGTCCTCCAGAGCGGCCAGGCCGGGGAGCGTCTTGCCCTCGAGGTATTCGAGGCTGGCGCCGCCACCGGTCGAGATGTGCGAGAAACCGTCTTCGGGGAGGCCGAGCTTGCGTACCGCCGCCGCCGAGTCGCCGCCGCCCACGACCGTGTACGCCTCGGACGCGATCAGCGCCTCGGCCACCGCGCGGGTGCCGCCGGCGAACGCGTCGAACTCGAACACGCCCATCGGGCCGTTCCAGAACACCGTCCTGGCGTCGGCGAGCCTTGCGGCGAACAGCTCACGGGTGCGGGGGCCGATGTCCAGGCCCTCACGGTCGGCCGGGATCGCGGTCGCCTCGACGACCTCGTGCGGCGCGTCCGCGGCGAACTCCGTCGCGGCCAGCACGTCGACCGGCAGCACGAGCTCGACGTCGCGCTTGGCCGCCTCCTCGATGAAGCCGCGCACCTGGTCGAGCTGGTCCTCCTGAAGGAGCGAGTTTCCGACCTCGTGACCCTGGGCCTTGAGGAACGTGTAGGCCATCCCACCGCCGATGAGGAGGCGGTCGACCTTGCCGAGGAGGTTCGCGATGACGCCGAGCTTGTCGGAGACCTTCGCGCCTCCCAGGACCACGGCGTACGGGCGCGCGGGGCTCTCGGTGAGCTTCTTCAGCACGTCGACCTCGGCGGCGACCAGGCCGCCGGCCGCGTGCGGCAGCCGCTGGGGTACGTCGTAGACGCTGGCGTGCTTGCGGTGCACCGCGCCGAACCCGTCGCCGACGTACAGCTCGGCCAGGCCGGCCAGCGCGTCCGCGAACCCGCCGCGCTCGGCGTCGTCCTTGCTGGTCTCCCCCGCGTTGAAGCGGAGGTTCTCCAGGAGGGCGACCTCGCCGTCGGCGAGCGCCTCGACCGTGGCCTTGGCGGAGTCGCCGACGGTGTCGTCGGCGAAGCGCACCTCACGGCCGAGCAGCTCGCCCAGGCGGGAGGCGACCGGCTTCAGGGAGAAGGCCGCGTCAGGCTTCCCCTTGGGGCGGCCCAGGTGGGCGCACACGATGACGCGTGCGCCCTGGTCCGCGAGCTCGTTGATCGTCGGCACGCTGGCGCGGATGCGGCCGTCGTCGCCGATCACGCCGTCGGCGAGCGGGACGTTCAGGTCCGAGCGGACCAGGACCCGCTTGCCGCGTACGTCGCCGAGCCCATCGATGGTTCGCAGAGTGCTCAAAGCCGCGAACCCACCAGCTTGACGAGGTCGACGAGGCGGTTGGAGTAGCCCCACTCGTTGTCGTACCAGCCGACGACCTTGATCTGGTCGCCGATCACCTTGGTGAGACCGGAGTCGAAGATGCAGGACGCCGGGTCGGTGACGATGTCGCTGGAGACGATCGGGTCCTCGGTGTAGCTGAGGATGCCGCGCAGCGGGCCCTCCGCGGCCGCACGCATGGTGGCGTTGACCTCTTCGACGCTGGTCTCACGCGACAGCGTGGCGGTGAGGTCGGTGGCGGAGCCGGTCGGCACCGGGACGCGCAGGGCGTAGCCGTCGAGCTTGCCCTTGAGCTGGGGCAGCACGAGCCCGATGGCCTTCGCGGCGCCGGTGCTGGTGGGCACGACGTTGATCGCGGCGGCGCGGGCGCGGCGCAGGTCCTTGTGCGGGGCGTCCTGGAGGTTCTGGTCCTGGGTGTAGGCGTGGATGGTGGTCATCAGACCGCGCTCGATGCCGAAGGCGTCGTTCAGGACCTTGGCCATGGGGCCCAGGCAGTTGGTGGTGCAGGAGGCGTTCGAGATGATCGCGTGCTGCGCCGGGTCGTAGGCGTCATCGTTCACGCCCATGACGATGGTGACGTCCTCGTTCTTGGCCGGTGCGGAGATGATCACCTTCTTGGCGCCGTTGTCGATGTGCGCCTTGGCCTTGTGGGCGTCGGTGAAGAAGCCGGTCGACTCGACGACGATGTCGACGCCCAGGTCACCCCAGTTGAGGTTGTTCGGGTCGCGCTCTTCGAAGACCTTGATGGACTTGCCGCCGACGGTGATCTCGTCGGCGCCCGCCTTCACATCCTCCGGCAGCCGCCCGAGGATGCTGTCGTACTTGAGCAGGTGAGCGAGCGTGGCGTTGTCGGTGAGGTCGTTGACCGCCACGACCTCGACATCGCCACCGGCGGCGTTGAGCGCGCGCCAGAAGTTACGGCCGATACGGCCGAAGCCGTTCACACCAACCCGGATGGTCACAGCACCAATCTCCTTCATCCCCGGCCGTCTGCGCGGGGGCATTGACTTGACGTTTTTCAGAAGCGAGCTTATCGAACCCGGCCGGGGAACCTGTCACCGCAGCGCCGGGGCGACCGGTCCGCCGCCCGGCCGGGAGCCAACATCCAATGGCGGGCGGCGAACCTCCCGAAGCCTAATTGGTCTAGACCACGTTGGTCCAGTGGTTGGTCTAGACCAATTGCCCGGAACCATCCGGGATATCCGGGCATCCAACGATGCACGAATACCGGCCGAGACCACTGTTTCGAAGGCCGAAGTCCGCATCAGCCCACATAACGCGAAGTAGGTGTCATGAACGAAGCGTCGGCGCGACCGCGCGGGGGCAACGGCAAGGCCATCGCCCTCGGGATCCTCGCGATGCTCCTGGGCGCCGCCCTCTGGGCCGTCATCACCGTCGTCACCGAGCGCGAGTTCTCCCTGGTGGCGATCGGCATCGGAGCCCTGGTCGGCCTGACCATGTTCAGTGCCAAGCCCACCAGCACGGGTATCGCCGCCGTCGCGGCCCTCCTCACCGTCATCGGCTGCGCGCTCGGGGAGTTCCTCGCGATCCCCGCCTATGTCGCGCACAAGGAGGGGATCGGCTTCGGCAAGCTCATCAACCTCGAACTGAAGGAGCCCAAGCTCTACTTCGACTCTCTCGACGGCAAGACGTACCTGTTCTGGGCGATCGGCGCCGCGGCGGCGTTCAGCATGGTCTACCGCCGCATCCAGGCCGGCCGGGTGCCGGCGGCCGCCGCCGGCGCGGCTGTAGCGCAGCAGTACGCGCCGCAGCAGCCGTACGGCACCTCTCCCGAGCCCGGCGCGGCGGCCCAGC
>DASQPY010000361.1:0-9408 GCA_035643735.1 Actinoallomurus sp.
GCAGATCAGAGGGGGCTGTCGTGGCACGCTTCGTCGTAGAGGTGATGCTCAAGCCGGAAATTCTCGATTCTCAGGGCCAGGCGGTCGCGCGTGCGCTGCCGCGACTGGGGTTCGAGGGCGTCACCGGTGTACGCCAGGGCAAGCGGTTCGAGATCGAGGTGGAGGGGCCGGCGGACGAGGCGACCACCGAACGCGTTCGGAAGATGGCCGAGACTCTCTTGGCCAACCCCGTCATCGAAACCTTCGAACTCCGAGCGGAATAGTGGCCGAAAGATAGGCTGCGACGCGATTACGGCAGTTTCACCTGGGGAAGCCTTACCAACGCCCGAAGATTTCGACGGAGACGGGGCGAGTCCCAATGTCACGGGGTAAGGACAACACAAGGTGGCCGGTAGATATGAAGTTCTCACTCGACTTGCCGCGTGAGACCCTCAGCGTCCCGGTCATCAGGCGGATCCTCGGCGATACGCTGCGCGGCCTCGGGGTGTCCGACGCGTGCGTCGCCGACATACTCGTCGCAATCTCTGAGGCGTGTACGAATGTCGTCCAGCACGCGGATTCGACATCTCGCTATGAAGTGACCGTCGGAATCGACGGTGGGCAGTGCGTGCTCAAGGTTGTCGACCGCGGGCAGGGTTTCGGGGGCGAAACCGATAAAGACGTCCACCCCGACTCCGAGTCCGGACGCGGCATCAAGATCATGAAGGCTCTCGTCGACGATGTCAGCTTCGACAGCCGCCCCGAGAGCGGCACGGTCGTCTACCTCCAGAAGCGGTTGAGCTGGGAGGAGGAGTCCCCCATCAGGCTCCGCCACCCGGAGCTGTTGAAAACCGCAGGCTAGAGCCCAAGTAAGCTGGTGCGCGTTTCCGTGACGTCTTGATCGGAGTGTGCACATGACAGCCCGAGTGGGCGTCATCACCTTCCCCGGCTCGCTCGACGACCGCGACGCCGCACGGGCGGTGCGCCTGGCCGGCGCCGAGCCCGTGTCGTTGTGGCACGCCGACACCGACCTGGGCTCGGTCGACGCCGTCGTCCTGCCAGGCGGCTTCTCCTACGGCGACTACCTTCGTGCCGGTGCCATCGCCCGGTTCGCGCCGCTGATGGACAAGCTGGCCGACGCGGCCCGCGACGGCCTTCCCGTGCTCGGCATCTGCAACGGCTTCCAGGTCCTGTGCGAGTCGCACCTGCTGCCCGGAGCGCTGACGCGCAACGCGAACCTCCACTTCGTCTGCCGTGCCCAGCGGTTGCGGATCGAGAACGCCGAGACCGAGTGGACGCGTACCTACGAGGAGGGTCAGGAGATCGTGGTGCCGATCAAGAACATCGACGGCTGCTACATCGCCGACGAGGCGACGCTGGAGGAGCTGGAGTCCTCCGGTCGCGTCGTGGCCCGCTACGTCGACGTCAACCCCAACGGCTCGCTGAACGACATCGCGGGCATCAGCAACGAGGCGGGCAACGTCGTGGGCCTGATGCCGCATCCCGAGCACGCCGTCGAGGCGCTGACCGGCCCTTCCAGCGAGGGGCTCGGCTTCTTCACCTCGATCCTGGCGGGGATGGCCGCCGTATGAGTGCGCCGAATGAAGAGCCGCAGACCGAGGCGGCTCAGCCGCCGATGCCGCAGGCCGGAAGGCCGGTTCCCGGCGGGCAGCAGCCGGTCGCCGCACGCCCCGACCCGCCGGTCGACACGGTCGCCCGTGCCGCCGAGACACCCGACGTCAAGCTGCCCTACGCCGAGCTCGGCATGAACGATGACGAGTTCGGCCGTCTGCACAGCATCCTGGGCCGCCGCCCGACCTCGGCCGAGCTGGCGATCTACTCGGTGATGTGGAGCGAGCACTGCTCGTACAAGAGCTCCCGCGTCCACCTGAAGAAGTTCGCCGAAAAGGCGCCCCAGAGCACCGCGCTGCTCGTCGGCATGGGCGAGAACGCCGGCGTCGTCGACGTCGGCAACGGCTGGGCCGTCACGTTCAAGATCGAGTCGCACAACCACCCGTCGTACGTCGAGCCCTATCAGGGCGCGGCCACCGGGGTCGGCGGCATCGTCCGGGACATCCTGACCATGGGCGCACGGCCGGTCGCGGTCATGGACTCCCTGCGGTTCGGCGCGCCGGACGCGCCCGACACCCGCCGGGTGCTGGACGGCGTCGTACGCGGTGTCGGCGGTTACGGCAACTGCCTGGGGCTGCCCAACATCGGCGGCGAGGTCGTCTTCGACCCCTGCTATGGCGCCAATCCGCTGGTGAACGCGCTGTGCGTCGGGGTGCTCAAGCCCGAGGACATCAAGCGGGCGATCGCCCCGGGGCCCGGAAACAAGGTCATCCTGTTCGGCGCGACCACCGGGCCGGACGGCATCGGCGGAGCCTCCGTGCTGGCGAGTGCCACCTTCGACGAGGCGTCCCACCAGAAGCGGCCCTCGGTGCAGGTCGGCGACCCGTTCATGGAGAAGCTCCTCACCGAGTGCTGCCTGGAGATCTTTGCCGAGGACCTCGTCGTCGGCATCCAGGACCTCGGCGCGGCCGGCGTCTCGTGCGCCACCACCGAGCTGGCCGCGGCCGGCACCGGCGGCATGGACATCGACCTGGACCTCGTCCCGCTGCGCGATGAGACGCTGCGGCCCGAGGAAATCCTGATGAGCGAGTCGCAGGAACGCATGATGGCCGTGGTCGAGCCGGCCAAGGTCGCGCGCTTCCTGGAGCTCTGCGCCAGGTGGGACGTGCCGGCCACGGTGCTCGGCGAGGTCACCGACACCGGACGGCTGCGCATGACCTGGCGCGGCCAGACGATCGTCGACCTCCCGCCGGTCACCGCCGCGGACGAGGGACCGGTCTACGAGCGGCCCTACGAGCCGCCGGCCGACCTCGGCCGGCTCCAGGCGGACGCCGCGGACGGCCTGCCGCGGCCCTCGACGCCGGACGAGCTGCGCAACACCGTCATGTGGCTGGCCGGTTCGCCCAACCTCGCCGACAAGTCCTTCGTGACCTCGCAGTACGACAAGTACGTCCAGGGCAACACGGTGCTGGCGATGCCGGACGACGCCGGCGTGATCCGCATCGGCGACGGCCCGCAGGGCATCGCGCTGGCCACGGACGGCAACGGCCGTTACACGCGGCTCGACCCGTACGCCGGGGCACAGCTCGCGCTGTCCGAGGCGTACCGCAACGTCGCGACGACCGGCGCGCGGCCGATCGCGGTCACCAACTGCCTCAACTTCGGCTCGCCGGAGGACCCGGGCGTGATGTGGCAGTTCGCCCAGGCCGTCGAGGGCCTCGCGGACGCCTGCCAGGCACTGGGCGTTCCGGTGACCGGCGGCAACGTGAGCTTCTACAACCAGACCGGCGACGTGCCGATCAACCCCACGCCGGTCATCGGCGTGCTCGGCGTGCACGACGACGTGGCGCGGCGGGTCCAGATGTCCTTCAACGTCGAGGGCATGGCGATCCTGCTTCTGGGGGAGACCCGGCCCGAGTTCGGTGGCTCGGAGTGGGCGAACGTCGTGTTCCGCCATCTCGGCGGCCTGCCGCCCCGCCCCGACCTGACGGCCGAGGCGGCGCTGGCGTCGGTGCTGGTGGCCGCGGCGCGCGAGGGCATCCTGGACGCCGCACACGACGTGTCCGACGGTGGCCTGTCGCAGACGCTGCTGGAGTCGTGCCTGCGCGGTGGCCTCGGCTGTACGGTCAGCCTTCCCGGTGACCCCTTCGTGGAGCTCTTCAGCGAGTCGGTGGCCCGCGCGGTCGTGGCCGTGCATCCGGACTACGCGGCACGCGTGGCGGCGCTCTGTGAGGCCGCGAGCGTGCCCGTACGCCACATCGGCACGGTCGGCGGGGACGCGTTCGCGGTCGAGGGTCAGTTCTCGATCCCGCTGGTCGAGCTGCGCGAGGTGCACCAGGGGGCGCTGCCCTCGCTGTTCGCCTGAGCCGTGGAGCCCGCGCGGCGCTGTCCGCGCGGGCGCCTGCCTCCTACTCGCGGTGGCGGGCGGCGAGGGCCTCGACGCCCGCCACGAACAGGTCGATGCCGAAGGCGAATGAGGCGTCCGGGTGCTCCGTCTCGGTGAGCGGCCCGGCCGCCTCGACCATGCGCGGGTAGCGGTTGAGAGGCAGGGTCTCCATCGCGATCCGCTTGCGCCGGATGAACTCCGCCGCCTCGTCCTCGGTGTGCCGCGGTGTGAGGCCCGGGTCGCCGATGGCCAGCGTGGTGGTGGTACGCAGGCCGTGCCTGCAGAGAGCGGCGGCCTCGGCGGGTGAGAAGCCGGCGTCGGCGAAGATGCCGAGCGCCACCTCCATGATGTCGAAGCAGCTCACCGCCGCGTCGGGCTGCGTGGTGATCACGAGTGCGGCCGCCGGTGGGTGGGCGCGCAGCACGTCGACCATCGCGGTCATCAACGCGCGGAGCCGCTCGGGCCAGGGCCGCGCCTGATCCGTCTCGGTGTTGACCAGGGACCACAGGCGGTCGGCCACCGCGTCGAGCAACTCGTCCTTGTTCTTGAAATGCCAGTACAGCGCCATCGGCGTGACGCCGAGGTGCGTGGCGAGGCGCCTGATGGTCAGGCCCTCCAGGCCTTCGGCGTCCGTGAGCGCCAGCGCTCCGTCGACGACTGTCTCCCGGCTCAGCCGGGTCCGCTCTTCTGTGGTGGCCACTTGACAACTATACGCCGTACGGGTTCTCTTATACACCGTACATGTACGCCGTTTAAGAACGTCGTACAGGAACGCTGTATAGGAGCGGGGATGAGTTCTCGGAGACGCTGGTGGACCTTGGTGGGGGTCGCGCTGGCAACGTTCATGACCTTCTTGGACAACAACGTCGTCAACGTGGCGCTGCCGTCGATCCAGCGCGACCTGCATCTGTCCATCTCCGGGCTGGAGTGGATCGTCAGCAGTTACATCCTCGTGTTCTCCGGGCTGATGCTGGTCGGGGGCCGGCTGGCCGACGTCTACGGACGGCGGCGCCTGTTCGTCGCCGGTCTGACCCTTTTCACCGGCGCGTCGCTGCTGGCGGGGCTCGCGGGCAACGCGGAGGTGCTGGTGTTCGCCCGGGTGCTCCAGGGCATCGGTGCCGCGGCGAGCATTCCCTCGACTCTCGCGATCATCTCCTCGACCTTCACGGACGTCAGGGAACGCAGCCAGGCGGTCGGCGTGTGGAGCGCGGTGGGCGCGCTGGCCCTCGCCTTGGGCCCGTTCACCGGCGGTTTCGTGAGCCAGCACTGGACCTGGGGATGGATCTTCCTGATCAACGTGCCGGTCGGGGTGGTCACGATCGCGATCATGATGGCCTCCATGCGCGAGACGCGTGACACTGTGCGGCGCCGTCTCGACCTCCCCGGCCTCGTCGCCTCGGCGGTGACGTTGTTCTCCCTCACGTACGCGCTGATCGAGGGGCACAACAGGGGCTGGACCTCGGCACTGATCCTCGGTTGCCTCGCCCTCGCCGCCGCGGCCGGAACCGCGTTCGCGATGATCGAGTCGCGGACCGCCGACCCGATGGTGGACCTGTCGATGTTCCGCAGCAAGATCTTCAGCGGCGGTACCGGCGCGATGATCCTGTGGGGCTTCGGGGTCATGGGCGTCTACTTCTTCACCGCCATGTACCTGCAGGGCGTGCTCGGCTTCTCCCCGACCGAGGCGGGCGCGGCGTTCGTGCCGATGGCGCTGATGATGGCCGCGGTGGCGCCGGTGGCGGGTCCGGTCGCGCGGCGGGTGGGCACACACGTCACCGTGGCCCTCGGCCTGACCCTCAACGTGGCCGGTCTGGTCATGGTGTCGTTCGTCGGCGAGCACGGCCATTTCATGGACCTGATGCCGGCGTTCGTGGCGTTCGGCGTGGGCTCGGGCTTCACGATGATGCCGCTGAACGACGCGGTCATCGGCGTGCTGCCGCCGGGCCGCGCGGGCGCCGCCTCGGCCATCATGAACGCGACACGCGAGGTGTCGGGCCTGCTGGGCGTCACGATCGTCGGCGCGATCCTCACCACACGCCAGGCGTCGCTGGAGCGCGGAGGCGCCACGCCGGCGCACGCGTTCCTGTCCGGCTACCAGTTCGCCCTGCTGATCGCCGCGGCGATCGTCTTCGCCGGCGTCCCGCTCAGCCTGTACACGCTTCGTACGAAGCGCCGCACACCCGTGGTGTCCGAGCCCGCACCCGTCCTGGAGCCGGTCGGCTGACCGAGCACACGAAAGGGCCGCCACCCGTTTCCGGGGGGCGGCCCTCTTCCGTCAGGTCCGTCGCGTCAGAGGGCGCTCTTGTCGGCGCCCGCCACGAACAACTCGACGTCGCGCCTAGAGATCGAGTTGGTACTCGAGGGCCGTGTGCGTCGGCGCGTAGCCGAGCGCGTCGTTGATGCCTCGCATGTACGGGTTGTCGTCGACGGTGTCGGTCAGCAGGCCCTCCAGGGCAGGGTGACGTTCGCGGGTCCGCCGGATCGATTCGGCCTTCATCCAGCGGCCGAGCCCACGCCCGCGGTGTCCGGGCAGGACGCCGGTGCTGTAGTGCTGGCCGTCGCCGGTGCCGTCTCCGGGGACGACCAGTTCGGTGAACCCCACGATCGAGCCGTCGGCGTTGTCGATGGCGACGACGGTGTGCAGGAGGTCACCGCGTTTCTCGATGGCCTGCGCCGCGGCCCGGACCTGGTCGATGTCCCAAGCCACGGTGCCGTAGTCGGTGTCGCCCATCGGCATGTCGTCCATGGCATGCCGGGCGGCGGTGAAGGTCTCGGCGAGAGCGTCGGGAACCGTGCCGTCCCAGAAGGCCAGCCGGTAGCCCGGGTGTGGCCGGTCGATGAGCTCGGAGAGGGTGGTGAGGTCCGCCTGCGCCAACGGCAGCCGCGCGTAGATCAGCGTCAGGACCTTGCGGAAGCCCCGGGCCGACAGGAACAGGTCCCCGGGCAAGCCCGCCTCGGTCTGTGCGATGACGCAGCGCCGGCCGTCGTCTCGGGCGCCGGCCACGGCGGCCTCCAGGAGCCGGGAGCCGACATGCTTGCGTCGCTCGGCCGGATGGACGTGGAGTTCGAGCTCGGCCAGGTGCTCCTGCCCGGCCCTGGCGAACAGCCGCAGGAACGCCGAACCGAGGGGGATTCCGGTGGCATCGGAGGCCAGCCACGCCAGGCGGTGACCGGACAGATCGTGATCGGGGTCTGTCAGTGGGGTGATGCGAATCGACAAGATGTCTCCGTCGTGAGAAAGCCGAAGGGGGCAGAACGCGAGTACGGCTTCCGAACACTCGTGCGCATGTGCTGCACACCCCTTCCTCATCGACGACACCCGGCCCGTAGTGGCCGGCCCGGCAGAAAGTAACCGCTCCACCGCGCCGGCGGCAACTGCTTATGGCGACGCCCTGACCGACCGTGCGAAAAGGCCGCCACCCCGTTTCCGGGGGAGCGGCCTTTTCCGTCAGGTCCGTCGCGTCAGAGGGTGCTCTTGTAGAGCAGGCGGTTGTAAGTGCTGGCCTTGTTGGACTTGATCCGGTTGTTGTTGGCGTGGGCGGTCATCCACGTCTGGATCGTGCCGAACGTCGCCTGGCCATAGGTCGACTTGTACAGCGCGGCGACGCCCGCCACGAACGGCGATGCCATCGAGGTACCGCTCAGGTACGCCGTGCCGCCCTGGTAGGTCGACCTGATGTTGACGCCGGGCGCGTAGATGTCCACGCACTTGCCGTAGTTGCTGAACGACGCGCGGGTGTCGCTGGAGGAGCTCGCCGCGGTGGCCTCCACGCTCGCGGCGCTGGCCGGAGAGCTGTTGCAGGCGTCCGCGTTCTCGTTGCCGGCCGCCACCGCGACGAAGACGCCGCTCTTGGACAGGGCCGTGACCGCGTCGTTCAGCGCGGTCGACTTGGACCCGCCGAGCGACAGGTTGGCGACCGACTTGGCCGCGTGGTGCTCACGCACCCAGTCGACGCCCGCGATGACGTCCGACGTCGAGGCCGAGCCGTCGCAGCCGAGCACCTGCACGGCGTGCAGCCGCACACTCTTGGCCACCCCGAAGGACTTGGAGCCGATGATGCCGGCCACGTGAGTGCCGTGACCGTTGCAGTCCGCGCCGCCGTACACCGTGTCCGCGCGCCCGCCGAACTGGCTGAGCGTGGTCTCGATGCCGGTGTCGATCACGTACGCGTCGACGCCGGAGCCGGTGTGCGTGTAGCTGTAGGTGTGCGACAGCGGCAGCGGGCCCTCGTCGATGCGGTCCAGGCCCCAGGTGGGGCTCGGTTGCGTCGTGGCGGCCATCTGCGTCGTGCTGATTTTCATGATCTTGTCCTGCTCGATGGCGGCGACATCGGGGTCGCTCTGCACCTTCTTGAGCTGGGCGGGGCTCAGCCGGGCGGCGAAGCCGTTCGTGAAGCGGTGGACCGTCGGGAAGCCGATCACGTGCGAGACCTGGCTCGGGTGCTTCATGGTCACGATGTACTGGCCGGCCACGCCGTTGTCGGCCGCCGCGACGACCGCGACGTGGGACGTGGGAGTGGCAAGGACCGCGTACGCGGGAATGGCGGCGCACGCGATCGCGGTGCCGGCGATGAGGATATTCCGGACCGAGATCCTCACGGGGGACTCCTTGAGTTCGGGGGGCCGCTCACCGTGAGGAAAACCGGTCGCAGCGGTCCGGAGAATGTGCCACAGACACACCGCTCACAGCAACCGAACTATGCCTACATAACCAGGCAAATCCCTTTAGTGATGTTTTTGCCTCTTAACCGGCCGCGCCCCGGACCGGGTACCGTCGATGCCGCCATGGCCCGACCAACACCGGAGCGGCTGCGCGCCGCGCTCGATGCCCAGCTGACGGAGCTCGGACGCACCGACGTCCCGCCGGCCGCACACCTCGAGGACGCTCTCGTGGACGCGGTCCTCGCCGCCTACGACGCCGGGGACGAGCCCGTACGCCCCGCGGCGCGGCTGGCGGTCAAGCTCCTGCTCGACCGGCTCGCCACGGACTGGCCCGGTCGTTCGGTGGAGGTACGCGTCCCGCCGTACGCCGCGGTGCAGTGCGTCGAGGGGCCCCGGCACACGCGGGGTACGCCGCCCAACGTCATCGAGACCGACCCGAAGACCTGGATCCTGCTCGCCACCGGCAGGATCACCTGGGCCGACGCCCGCGACCGGATCAACGCGAGCGGAGAGCGGGCCGACCTGTCCAGCCGCCTCCCGATCCGGCCGTACGGCCGCGCTGTTTCCTAGGGGCGGCCGGGGGCCGGTCCGCCGGGTCCCGGGGTCGAGGTGGCCCTGAAGAACGGCACCCGTCTCTCCAGGCAGCGGTCACGGTCGGCCTTGGTCGGATACCGCGTCTTGTCGGCGCAGGGGGAGACACGGCTGAAGAACCAGACGCCCACCCCGATCGCGGCCACCAGGGTCACCGTCGACAGCGCCAGCCCCGTCACGGCCAGTCCCCGGCCGTTGTTCCGCGCCACCGCGATGAT
>DASQPY010000362.1:0-5016 GCA_035643735.1 Actinoallomurus sp.
GGGGCCTTCCTCCTCACCGGAGGTGATCAGCACGCGGGCGAGGACCTGCTGCAGACCGCTCTCATCAAGGCCGCGGCGCGCTGGCGAGGGGTGGAAAGCCCGGAGGGCTACGTACGGCGTGTGATGTATCGCCAGCAGATCAGCTGGTGGCGGCTCAAGTGGCATCGGCACGAGACCAACGTCGCCGTGCCTCCCGAAAGGGCCGCGGAGGACGCCACCTCGGCGACCGATCTGAAGATGACCGTGCGGCAGGCGCTCGCGCGGCTCACGCCGCGGCAGCGGACCGTGCTCGTGCTGCGGTTCTTCGAGGACCTGCCCGGGGCCGAGGTCGCACGGCTGCTCGACTGCAGTGTCGGCACGGTACGGAGTACCACTCATCGATCCCTGGCCCGGCTCCGTGTCCTGGCCCCCGAGCTGAGAGAGACCACGAAGGAGGTCCGGCAGTGAACACCGAGACGTACCTGCGGCACACCCTCGAAGAGTGGTCCGAAGACGCACGGGTACCCCCCGGGCTCGCCGACCGTGCGCTGCGACGGCGCACCGGACGGCGTGTCGCCAAGGTCGCGCTGGCGGTGGGTGCGGCGGCGCTCCTCGCCGGGACGGGAGCGGTGGCGGTCGGCACGCGCTCCGGGCCGGCCCCGGTGGCGCGGCCGATGGACACCTCGCTGCACACCGACCCCGACCACGCGCCTCCCCAGCGGCTCGTCGCCGCCGGTCAGGTCGCCGTCTCCGCCTACTACATCGGTCACGGCGATCCGCGTAAGTTCACGCGCACCTGGTATCTCTACAATCCGACCTCGGGGGGATACGCGAAGGTCCCCTGGGCGTGGGTCGCCGTGGCGCCCGGCCTGCGGCAGGCGGCCGTGCTCGACGGGCCGCTGCCGACGGCGCGCGTCGGCATTCTCGACATGAAGACGCAGCGGGTCACCCGCTGGATCTCTCTCAGGGCCGCGGCCGGCGGCCTCTCGTGGTCCCCGGACGGGCGGCGGCTGCTCGTGACGACGTACGCGCGCGATCCCGACGCGATGGGCGCGAGTCCTTTCTCGGGCGCACGGACCGGGTTCATCGTGATGAACGTCAAGTCCGGGGAGGCCCACTTCCACAGTCTTCTGTTCGACCGCGAGAACCCCAACACGAGACAGGACTTCGGCTGGAGCCGGAGCGGCAAGCTGATCTGGGCTCAGCGCATGAACGCACCAGCCAGGGTCTTCTACGACCTGAACGGCGCACCGCGCCCCGCGCCCCCGCACGAGGCCGACCAGGCACAGCAGGCCGGAATCTCCCCGAACGGCCGCCTCATCGCCCTGTCGGGGCCGCCGCCCGGCCCGAACACCGTCGTCAACGACCTGCGGACCGGGCAGCAGGCCGGCGTCCAGCCGATGCAGCAGCTGCGCGCCTGGGCCGACGACACCCATCTCATCGCGCAGGGCTGTCTTCCGAACGCCTGCGGGGGCAAGCTCGAGTTCTACAACCGGCTCGTCCTCGTCGATGTCAGCGGCAAGACGATCACCCCCCTGACCGGCTACAAGAAGGGCGGCTGGGAGCCGATCTTCACCCACCGCTAGACAACCCCCGGTCCCGTACGAACGAAGTCACGGGACCGGGGATGACAAATGTCATCGCGAACACAGGATCGGCGGCACTACGGCTCTGGCCTGCGCGAATTTAGCGTTATCCCCATGAACGCGATCACTTTCGCCGGAGTGTCGAAGAGCTACGGCACGGTCCGCGCCGTCGAGACCCTCGACCTGGAGATCGGCTCCGGTCAGGCCGTGGCACTGCTGGGGCCCAACGGCGCCGGCAAGTCCACCTCCATCGGGATGCTGCTGGGCTCGTACGCCCGTCGGGCGGCACCGTCAGCGTCTTCGGCGACACCCCGGACGCCGCGGTCCGAGAAGGCGGGATCGGAGCGATGCTCCAGGACGGCGCGCTGGTCGCCGGGCTGACCGTGCGCGAGCTCGTGGAGTTCGTCCGCGGCCTCTACCCCGACCCGATGCCACTCGACGAAGTCCTCGCGCTGGCGAACCTCACCTCGCTCGCCAGGCGGCGCGCGGACCGCCTGTCCGGCGGGCAGGCGCAGCGGGTGCGGTTCGCCCTCGCCGCCGCGGGCGCGCCACGGCTGCTGGTGCTGGCCGAGCCGACCTCGGCGATGGATGTGGAGTCCCGGCGCTCGTTCTGGGCGAGCATGCGCGAGTACGCGGGGGCAGCGCGCGGCTGAGGACCACCGACCCGGACGCGACCGTGCAGGCCCTGTACGCCTCCGGCATCCGCGTCCAGGGCCTGGAGGTCAAGGGCGCCGACCTCGAAGACGCATTCCTGTCGCTCACCGGCGACAACTGACCCCCGGACCTTCCGAAAGGACCTCCCGATGCTTCGCTACCTCATGCTGGAGATGCGGCGGATATACCGCGACCGCCGCTTCGTCTTCTTCACCATCGCCGTCCCGGTCGCGTTCTACCTGCTCTGGTCGAACATCTTCGCCAAGGGCAGCGGGCTCGACACCGACACGGGCCTCGCCGCGCTCGGCACGCTCATCGGCTCGCTGGTCGACGCGGACGCCGCGCAGCCGCTGACCATCGCCTGTCTCTTCGCCCTGTCGATCCTCGGCGGCCTGTGGATGTCGGTGAGCATCCTGCCCGAGACCCTGCGCCACATCGCGCACTGGACGCCCTCGAACCGGTTCGCGGACCTCGGCTGGAGCGTCGTCGCCGGGCACACCCCGCCCGCCTCGGACGCCCTCGTGCTGGCGGGCTGGACCATCGGCCTGGGTGCTCTTGCCATCGCCGCCTACCGCCGCGCTACCGTTCGATCCTGATGGCCTTCCTCGTACCGTTCGGCTCCGAGCAGACGTCCTCGGCCCGCCCCTGGCGACGGGCCGTGTGGACCTCGCTCGGACTGGTCTATCTGTTCCTGTGGCCGGTGGGTTCGCTGTTCGGGCACGGCCGCTCCACCGCTGGGTCCGTCCTCGGGCTCCTGGCCCTCGTGTCCTACGCCGCGAGCTTCATCGGGCTGGTGCTCGCCAACGATCCGTGGTCCGGCGTCACGACGCGACCCACCTACGTGATGCTGGGGATCACGACGGTGCTGGCGGTCTGCTACCCGCTCGTGTTCGGCCCGCAGTGGTGCGCGCTGCCGATCTACCTCGGGGTGGCGTACGCCATGGCGCTCCCGCCCCGGCTGGCCGGGCGCGGGGTCGTCGCCGCGGCGGTGCTGACGTTCGTCCTGTGCGGCGTGGAGCACACTTCGGGCGGCTCGATGGCGCTGCTCTCCTTCGAGACGCTGACCGTCGGCCTGCTGATGCTGGCCTTCCGCACCAGCCGGATCCTGGTGGTCCAGCTGCGGGAGGCCCGGGGAGAGGTCGCCCGGCTCGCCGCCAATGAGGAGCGGCTGCGCATCGCGCGCGACCTGCACGACCTGCTCGGGCACACGCTGTCGCTGATCGTGCTCAAGAGCGAGGTGGCCACCCGCCTGGCCGACCGCGACGTGGCGCGGAGCATCGCCGAGGTCAACGACATCGAGACCGTGGCCCGGCAGGCCCTGGCCGACGTACGCGAGGCGATCTCCGGTTACAGCCGGCGCAGCCTGACCGACGAGCTGGAGAACTCCCGCGGCGTGCTGGCCGCCGCCGACATCGAGCTCACCATCACGACCTCGGGCACTCCCCTGCCCGACCAGCTCGACGGCCTGTTCGGCTGGGCGGTACGCGAAGGCGTGACCAACATCGTCCGGCACTCACGCGCCCGTACGGCCACCATCGTCGTGCAACGCCAGGGCCCCATGGCCGTGCTGAAGATCACCGACGATGGCCGGGCCTCCGTGGAGAGCGTCTCGGCGGACGGTAACGGCCTCAGGGGGCTCGGCGAGCGCGTCGCCCTCTCGGGCGGCACCGTCAAGGCCGGTCCGCGCACAGAGGGCGGGTTCCGGCTGACGGTACGCGCTCCGGTCACGGCTCCGGCACCACGCGAGCCCGCGAGCGAACCGGCCTCCTGAAGTTCTCCCCCGCCCGCGGACAGTCGATCATCTAGAGTCACTGGCGTGATCCGCGTGCTGCTCGCCGAGGACCAGGGCATGGTGCGCGGTGCGCTCGCGACCCTCCTGAACCTCGAAGACGACATCGAGGTGGTCGGTGAGGCGGCGAACGGCGAGGAGGCCCTCACCGTCGCCAGGGACTCCCGCCCCGACGTCGCGCTACTCGACATCGAGATGCCCGGCAAGGACGGCATCACCACGGCCGCCGAACTCCGCGCGGCACTGCCGGACTGCCGCGTCGTCATCCTCACGACGTTCGGCCGGCCGGGATACCTGCGGCGCGCGATGGAGGCAGGGGCGTCGGCGTTCCTGGTCAAGGACAGCCCGGCGCAGGAGCTCGCCACCGCGATCCGGCGCGTCCTCGCCGGCGAACGCGTGATCGACCCGGCTCTGGCCGCCGCCGCGCTGAGCGCGGGTCCCAACCCGCTCTCCCCCCGCGAACGCGACGTGCTCGCGGCCTCCGCCGACGGATCGACCATCGGCGATGTCGCCACGCGACTGCGCCTGTCCGAGGGCACCGTACGCAACTACCTGTCCGCGGCGATCCGCAAGACCGCGGCCCGCAACCGCATCGAGGCCGTGCAGACCGCCCAGCGCCAGGGCTGGCTCTGACTCTGTGGCCGGCTGGTGCTTCGGACAGGCCGCGGCGGAGGCGACGGGCGTCACGGGGCACTTCAACAGCCGGCCGGGGGCACCAAGCACGCGGTGACCCTCGTCGAGTCCCGTCCCGAGCACGTCCGGGAACTCGTCTGCCCGCACTGCGGTCCACGGAGGAGTTCGGGTGGGGCGGCGTGTACTCCGGCGGCTACTCACAGAGGCAGTACCAGGCCGCCAAGGTGCGGCTCGAGGGCCACGACTGCCCCACGCCCTGACACCGCCGGCACCGGCCGTACAAAGCCGGGCATGGATCTTTGGCGCCCCCGCCGCGCGCGCCTTGAGAGGACAAAAGAGACAATCGCCTGGTCACCCCCTTGAGAGGAAGGCTTT
>DASQPY010000363.1:0-8535 GCA_035643735.1 Actinoallomurus sp.
GGCCGCGCCGTCGCGCTGGACGCCCATGGCGTATCCGACCGCGTGCAGCGTCTGTACCCCCAGCACGATCGCGTACCCGGCCATGCGGACCTGGTCCGCGTCCCAGCCACCGTGCTCGGTCCCCCGCCAGATCTTCAGCAGGTCGGTCACCGTGATGCCCCGCGCCAGGGCGATGGCGTGCTCGCGGTAGCTGGGGAAGACGTAGTCCTCGGGGGCCAGAGCGCGGGCGGCGCCGACCTGCGCGGCCTCCTGACCGAGCAGCGGCGCCCACAGCCCGAGTTCACCCTGGCGCTGCAGCGCCATCGCCTCCGTGTCGAGCCGCCGGGCGAGCGCCATGTCGCGGAACAGTCCCTGGACCTGCTCTCCGGTGATCTCGAGCGGATAGTCGGGGTGTTCGAGTCTTTCGCCCTCGGGACTGAGCAGCTGCACGAGTTCGGTCACGCGGACTGATTTTGCCAGTCACCTGCTACGTCCGGCATGCGGCCGGGTACAAACCGGTGGAGCCCGTCACTGTCCGGATCTGACAGTTGTTCGGGCGTCCTCGTAAATTCCCCATTGAACGGATAGGGAATCTGAGACACGATGACGGCGGCCCTGATCCTCGCGGTAGACGCACCGATGCCGCCGTGCGAAGGAGTGTGGCGTGGCCCTCTGGAAGCCCGACCCGACCTTCTACCCCTCTCCTCGTGACGCGGCGAGCGCGCCACCGGAGTCGCTCGCGTACGTCGCCGCGTTCGACCGGGCGGCCGAGAAGCCCGACGCCATCGCGGTGCTCGACGTCGACCCCGGCTCGGACTCCTACGGCACCGTGGTCGGCTGGACCGACCTGCCCTACACGGGCGACGAACTCCACCACTTCGGGTGGAACGCCTGCAGCAGCGCACTGTGCCCGTACGCCCCGCATCCGCACATCGAACGCCGCTACCTGATCGTGCCGGGGCTGCGCTCGTCGCGGGTGTACGTCATCGACGTCAAGGACGACCCGGTCAAACCGGCCATCCAGAAGATCCTGGAGCCGGACGAGCTGGCCAAGCACGCGGGCTACTCCCGTCCGCACACCGTGCACTGCGGGCCCGAGGGCCTGTACGTCTCCGCGCTCGGCGGGGCCAACGGAGACGACGGACCGGGGGGCATCGCACTGCTCGACCACAACTCCTTCGAGGTGCTCGGCCGCTGGGAGGTCGACCGCGGGCCGCAGTACCTCGCGTACGACGCCTGGTGGCACATCGCCCACGACGTGGTGGTCACGTCCGAGTGGGGCACCCCTTCGATGATCGAGGACGGCGTCAACGCCGACCTCCTGCTCGGCCGCAAGTACGGGCACGCGCTGCACTTCTGGGATCTGCGCAAGCGCCGCCACCTGCAGCGCGTCGACCTGGGCGACGAACACCAGATGGTGCTGGAGCTGCGCCCGGCGCACGACCCGACCAGGACGTACGGCTTCGTCGGCGTGGTGGTCAGCGTCGAGGACCTGTCCGCGTCGGTCTGGGTCTGGTACCGCGAGGACGACGAGTTCAAGGTCCGCAAGGTCATCACGATCCCCGCCGAGCCTGTTTCCCCCCGACCAACCGACCCCGACCGACCTCCCGGCGCCGCTGAGGACCTGCCGCCGGTCATCGCGCCGTTCGGTGCGGTCCCGCCGCTGGTCACCGACATCGACCTGTCCGTGGACGACCGTTTCCTCTATGTCTCGTGCTGGGGCACGGGCGAGCTCAAGCGCTACGACGTGACCGACCCGTTCCACCCGGTGGAGGCGGGCTCCGTACGGATCGGCGGCATCGTCGAACGCACCCCGCACCCGTCCGCGCCCGGTGAACCGCTCGCCGGCGGGCCGCAGATGGTCGAGGTCAGCCGCGACGGCAAGCGCGTGTACGTCACGAACTCCCTGTACGGCGCGTGGGACGACCAGTTCTACCCCGACGGCGTCGGGGCGTGGATGGCCAAGGTCGACTCGGGACAGGAGTTCACCTTCGACACGCGCTTCTTCCCCAGCGGCGAGGACTTCCGCGGGCTCCGCGTGCACCAGACCCGCCTCCAGGGCGGGGACGCGTCCTCCGACTCGTACTGCTATCCGTGAGACGGGCCCGCCGATGAAGGAAGGCTCGCTGATCGCACTCGTGGCACTGGGAGCCTTCCACGGCCTGAACCCCGGGATGGGCTGGCTGTTCGCGGTCGCGCGTGGCCTGCAGGAGCGGTCACGGGCGCTCGTGCTCCAGTCGCTGCCCGCGATCGCGGCCGGGCACGCCGCGTCGGTGTTCGTCGTCGCGGTGGTCGTGACCCTGACCGGGTCGGTGCTGACCTCGCGGGTGGTCTCGATCGCGGGCGGTGCCGTGCTCGTCGGCTTCGGCCTGTGGCGGCTGCTGTCCACCCGGCACTTCCGCTGGGTGGGCATGCGGCTGACGCTGTGGCAGCTCGCCGGCTGGTCGTTCCTGATGTCGTCGGCACACGGTGCGGGCCTGATGCTGCTGCCGGTGCTGACGCACGGCTCGGTGACGGGCTCTCACGCCCACGCACACGGGATCACCGGGGGTGCCGGCGACGCGGTGTCGGCCGCGATCTTCGTGACCCTCGTGCACACGATGGCGATGCTCGCCGTCGCGGGCGTGATCGCCGTCCTCGTCTACGAGGTGGTGGGCCTGACCATCCTGCGGCGAGCGTGGTTCAACCTGGACCGGCTCTGGGCGGCGGCGCTCATCGCCGCGGGCGCCACGACGCTGCTCATCGCCTTTTAGGCACGTCGCCGGGGTAGAGCGTGGACATCCAGATGTGGGTGAGCACGTCGACGAGGGCCTCCTCGTCGTCGAAGGGCGGAACGCCGGTGGCGGCGAGGTAGTAGAGGCGCTCGCCCAGCCAGGTGAGGGCGGCGGCGAGCGTCTGGGAGTCGACCGCCCCGTCCGTGACGGCGCTCGTACGGTCCTGCTCGATGCGAGCCGTCGTGGCGGCGGTGTAGGTGTCCATCTGCTGGCGCCACAGCTCGTTCAGCTTCGGGTCGCTGCGCCAGTTCTCCACGATCGCACGCAGGACGGGGGCCTGCTCGCGCCACAGCCGCGCGCCCTCGCTGATCCCGTGCCGCACGGTCGCGTACTCCTGGCTCTCCTCGTGCCCCAGCCACGGGCGGGCCGCGACGTGCCCCTCCCCCACGGCCCTGCGGACCAGCTCGGCCAGCACGTCCTGCTTGCTCTCGAAGTAGAAGTAGAAGCTGCCGCGCGAAATGTCGGCGGCGGCCAGGATGTCGGCCACGGCGATCTCGTCGAACCGTCGTTCGTCCAGCAGTTCGCGGGTGACCTCGAGGATCACCTTGCGTATGTCGCGGTCATCACGCCCGGACGGCGGTGTCCGCCGGGAACGACGTGGACCCCCTGAGCTCACCATGTGGATCAGTCTAGCGATGAGGAATACATCGTCTAGACAGCTTGTCTAGACGATATGTATGGTTCGAGTCCTTGAGAGGAGAGGGCGATGAAATACCGGACTTTCGGGCGCAGCGGACTACGGGTTTCCGAGGTGTTCCTCGGGACGATGACATTCGGCGAGGACTGGGGATGGGGTGCGTCGGCGGAGAACTGCCGCAAGCTGGTCACCGCGTACGCCGAGGCCGGCGGCAACGTGATCGACACCGCCAACAACTACACGGACGGCGCGAGCGAGCGGATCGTCGGTGAGCTGGTGGAGTCGGACCGGGACCACTTCGTGCTGTCCACGAAGTACACGCTGTCGCTGGACGGCACGGACCCGAACGCGTCGGGCAACCACCGCAAGAGCCTGACGCGTTCGCTCGAACAGAGCCTGCGCCGGCTGCGCACCGACCACATCGACATCCTGTGGGTGCACATCTGGGACGCGCACACGCCCATCGAGGAGATGATGCGGGCGCTGGACGACGCCGTACGGATGGGCAAGGTCGGTTACATCGGGATCTCCGACGCCCCGGCGTGGGTGGTCGCGCGGGCGAACACCCTGGCGGAGTCGCGCGGCCTGACCGCCTTCACCGGCGTGCAACTGCCGTACAGCCTGGTGCAGCGCGACATCGAACGCGAGCTGCTGCCGATGGCCGACGCCCTCTCGCTGTCGGTGGCCGCGTGGTCGCCGCTGGCGGGCGGCGTCCTGTCGGGCAAGTTCACCCGGCCGGAGGCGGCAGAGACGACGGGGTCGACGCGGAAGAAGCTCGCCGACATCTCCGAGCGCGACCTGCGGGTGGCGCGGGAGGTCGACGCGGTCGCCGACGACCTGGGCGTCAGCTCACCTGAGGTGGCGCTCGCCTGGACGATGGCACGCCGCCCCTGGGTGCACCCCATCGTCGGCGCCCGGCGGCTGGACCAGCTGACCACCAACCTGGCCGCGCTCGACCTTCGCCTGCCCGAGGAGGCCCTGGGCCGCCTGGACGAGGCGAGCGCGATCGAACTCGGCTTCCCGCACGACTTCATCGAGTCGAGCCGGGAGTTCGTCTACGGCCCGGTGAGCCGGAACGTCCTGGGGCGTACCGACTGACGCCTCGATCGCCCACCCTCCCACAGGGAGGGTGGGCGACTCGCTCCTGCGCTCAGTGGCGGCTGGAGGCGGCCCAGATGTTGATGCCGGCCTCGACCGCGTCATGGTCGATGGCGCTCAGCTCGTCCTCGCTGAAGTCGAGCCGGTCCAGGGCACCGAGGCTGTCCTCGAGCTGCGCGACACTACTGGCGCCGATCAGCGCCGAGGTGACCCGCGGGTCGCGCAGGGTCCAGGCCAGGGCCATCTGCGCGAGGGACTGCCCACGCTTACCGGCGATCTCGTTCAGCGTCCGCACATGCGCGAGCGTCTCGTCGGTGAGCAGGTCGGGCGAGAGCGACTTGCCCTGACTGGCACGCGAACCCTCGGGAACGCCGTCGAGGTACTTGTCGGTCAGCATGCCCTGCGCCAGCGGCGAGAACGCGATGCAGCCCGCACCCACCTGGTCCAGGGCGTCCAGCAGGCCGCCCTCGATCCAGCGGTTCAGCATGGAGTAGGACGGCTGGTGGATCAGCAGCGGGGTGCCCATGCTCCTGAGGATGGCCGCGGCCTCCTCCGTCCGCTCCGGGGAGTAGGAGGAGATGCCGGCGTACAGCGCCTTGCCGGAGCGTACGGCGTGGTCCAGCGCGCCCATCGTCTCCTCGAGCGGCGTCTCCGGGTCGTGGCGGTGGCTGTAGAAGATGTCGACGTAGTCGACACCCATCCGGGCCAGGGACTGGTCGAGGCTGGCCAGGAGGTACTTGCGGGAACCCCACTCACCGTACGGGCCGGGCCACATGTCGTACCCGGCCTTCGTGGACAGCACCAGCTGGTCCCGGTACGGCCGGAAGTCCTGGGCGAAGATCTGCCCGAAGTTGGCCTCGGCGGAGCCGTAGGGCGGGCCGTAGTTGTTGGCGAGATCGAAGTGCGTGACCCCGAGATCGAACGCACGCCGGAGGATCGCCCGCTGCGTCTCCAGCGGCTTGTCGTCCCCGAAGTTGTGCCACAGGCCGAGGGAGATGGCGGGCAGCTTCAGCCCGCTCCGCCCGGTGCGGCGATAGGAGATCTGGTCATACCTGTCATCGGCGGCCTCATAACTCATACGCCGCAGTCTGCCGTGCGGGGCGACGCTCTCGAACGGCGAGGTCGGTGTACGGCGCGGCCGGACTGCAGCAAGATGGGGAGAGAGACAGGGACCATGTCACGGGAATCATCCGAATGAGCACACACGGTGACGGAGATACACCCAACATGCGGGACGTGACCAGCGCGCTGGGGTACTGGCCGTCTCCGCCCCCCTGGGGATGGACCGCCGATGATCTGGACCATCTGCCCTCGGATGGACCCAACGGCGAACCCGGCTTCTTCAAGCACGTCGAGCTCATCGGTGGAGCCCTCGTCTTCATGTCCCCCCAGAAACTTTTCCACGAATGCGTCATCGTCGGCCTTAGAGAACGCTTGAATGACCAAGCTCCAGAGCACCTGGTCTCTCGAACGCAGATGGACGTCAAGCTCAGCCATCGCACTCGCCTCTGCCCCGACGTGCTCGTCGTCCCGAGGGCCGCTGCATCAGACTTGAACCGAACGTTCTTCAGTCCGGATGAGGTCCATCTCGTCATCGAGGTGGTCTCGCCTGAGTCCGAGGAGCGGGACCGCGATGACAAGCCGCCCCGCTATGCCGCGGCGGGGATCGTGCACTTCTGGCGGGTGGAGGAGAACGACGGCAGGCCGGTCGTTTACGTCTACGAGCTCGACCCGGCCACCAAGGCGTACGTGATCACCGGCATCCACCACGGGAAGCTGAGCGTTCCGGTGCCGTTTCAGATCGACGTCGACCTGGACGAGCTGCCTCGCTAGAGGTCAGGACGGACGGCGGCGGCCGCGTACGTGCCAGGACCACACCAGGAACGCCAGGCCGATCAGGACCGCGATGACGCCCAGCACGGCGTACTGGCCGTGGCCGGACATCGACGAGCCCTTCATCGCTCCCTCGCCCTGCGCGATCCAGATGCCGCCCAGCGCGCAGAGGACGAGGCCGACGAGACCGCGCATCACCATGGCGCTACTCCATTCAGGGACCGGCCGTCGACGTTACTCCCGGCACGACCCGTACGGACGGCGTGAGCGGACGCCGTAAGACTTCCGACATATCCGGGTCATGACGCCTGCCGGGTCATGCGGGCGAGAACCGCCTCCCGCAACGCCCCGGTCTCCACCCCCAGCGCGGTCAGGACCTGGATCGCGACGCCCTCGCCCTCCGCGAGGAGGCCGAGCAGCAGGTGCTCCTTGTCGATGCGCCGGTGCCCCAAGACCAGCGTCTCACGCAGGGTGAGTCGCAGCGTCCTCTTCGCACGCGGGGTGAACGCCGGCCGAGGAAAGCGGAACCTGCCCGGTCCGAAGCTCTCGTCGGCCCGGCGCTGGATTTCGGCGACGTCGATGCCGATCGAGGACAGGGCGTCCTTCGCCGCCTGGCCCCCGGTCGCGGCGACCCCGGCCTCGGCCAGCAGCCGTTCCGTCTCCTCGCGCGCCCGCTCCAGCGCGACGCCCTGCTCCCGCAGCACCTCGCCGGCCGTGCCCGCGGTGGCGGCGAGGCCGAGCAGCAGGTGCTCGGTGCCGATGAAATCGTGGCCCATGGCGAGGGCCGCCTCCTGGGACGCCGCCACGGCCCGCCTGGCGAGCTCGGTGAATCGTTCGAACACCTTCAGTCCTCCTTGCCGCTGACCTTGCGACGGGTGGCGTGCTTCTCGTGCACGGACTGCCTGCTGACCTGTAGCGCCGTCGCGATGCTCTGCCAGGTCCAGCCCTGTTCGCGTGCGTTGTCCACGTGGACGCGCTCCAGCTCCTCCAGCAGTCGCCGGAGCGCGACGACGGCCTGCAGTCCGACGGCGGGGTCCTTACTGGTGACCTGTCCGGCCAGCGCGGCGGCCGCCGGTTCCTCGGCACTCATGGCTGTCAGGATTGCCTGACACGGCTGCCGTGTCAAGACACCCTGACAGATCTCTGTGTGGTCAGGCCTCGCGCGGCGGGGCGGTCGAGTCGCGGACGATGAGTTCGCCCGGCAGGGACACGTCCGGCGGGGTCTGGCCGTTCAGGCGTTCCAGCAGTGCGGTCATGGCGCGTGCGCCGAGTTCTTCGGCGGGCAGGCGGATCGTGGTGAGTTCCGGCTCGAGGGCGGTGGCGACGAGGATGTCGTCGAAGCCGGTGATCGACAGGTCGGCCGGGACGTCGAGGCCGAGCGCGCGGGCCGCCTTGTACGCGCCGGCCGCGATCAGGTCGTCGTCGCAGACCAGCGCCGACGGGCGGTCCGGGCGGTCCAGGAGGGTCAGGGCGGCCGTCCGCGCGGCGGCGACGTCGATGGCCGAGTGGCCCCGGCACACGAGCGGTCCCGCGTCCGCGAGTACCTCGCCGCGTACCCGGAACGTCCAGGTGTCGACCGCGGCCGCCAGGTGCCCGATCCGCCGGTGACCCAGCTCCGTCAGATGCCGGGCGACCAGGCGCATGCCGCCGGCGACGTCGAAGTTGACGGCCGGCGCCGGGTCCGCCGGGTCGTTGTCCAGCACGACCAGCGGTACGTCGTCCATGCCCGTCACGCCACCGCCGAGCGACGAGGCGAGCACCCCGTCGATGGCCTCGATGTCCACCGGGCTCCGCGCCGGCGCCGCGTCGTCGGTCCAGGGATGGACGACGACGCCGAACCCGCGTTCGCCCGCCACCCGCGCGGCGCCCGTGTAGACGGCGCCGAAGAACGGGCTGGCCAGGGTGGGCACGACGAGCAGCACCGTCCGCGTACGGCCGAGGCGCAGGTTGCGGGCGGCCGGGTTGGGCCGGTAGCCGAGCCGCCGGGCCGCCTCGCGTACGGCCTGGCCGGTCTCCGGCTTGACCCGGCCCTCGGCCTTGCCGGCCAGCACGAGCGACACGGTCGACTGGGACACCCCGGCGGCTCGCGCGACGTCATGGCTGGTCGGTCTCTTGGACACCCGACAAGACTAGAGCCTGACCGGCGTTTAGTGATACGTATGACTACATCCTTGGTAATACGTATGACGGGACCTCATGCGCGCCTATGTCGAC
>DASQPY010000364.1:0-6714 GCA_035643735.1 Actinoallomurus sp.
CTGGCGCGGGCGAGCGGGCTGACCGTGCGCGCACTGCGTCACTACGACGAGATCGGCCTGCTGACGGCCGGCGAGCGTACGGCCTCGGGGCATCGCCGCTACACCGAGCGTGATCTGCGGCGGCTGTACCGGGTCCGGGCCCTGCGAACGCTCGGGCTGTCGCTGGAGGAGATCGCGGGTGTGCTCGCGGACTCGGCCGGCGACCTGACGGCGATGGGTGAGGTGCTGGCCGCCCAGCTTCGCGGGCTCGAGGCCCATGCCGAGCGGATCGAGCGGCTCACGCACCAGGTTCGCGGGCTGCTGAGTCAGATCGAGAACGCGTCGATGCCCGATCCAAACCGGTTCATGACGACCTTGGAGATGATCTCAGTGTTCGAGACCTCATTCACGCCGGAGCAGCGGGAACGTCTGGCCGAGCGCAGGGCCGGACTCGGCGCCGATGCGATTGAGGCGGCCAAGACCGAATGGGCCGGGCTCGTCGAGGAGCTCCTGGCGCACGTACGGGACGACACTCCCCCCGGCGACCCGCGAGTGCGGGCACTGGTCCAGCGCTGGGACGCGCTGGGCGACCTGTTCCACGGCGGCGACGATCAGACCGTGACCGCGGCGCGGACGATGTGGCGGGAGAACAGCGAAGAGCTCGGCCGGAGCCTGCCCTGGCCCGCGGACCGGATGCGGGATCTGGTCGGCTACCTGGAGCGGGCGCGGCAGGCCTGATGCCCGGATCCTGGCCACCGGCACGTCACGCAGGGCCGGCGGGCTACAGGTGGTGTGCCTCGCCGGGCCACGCCTCCATGAGGCGCTCGCCCCCACCGGGGAGATCGATCTCGCACCAGACCACCTTGCCCTGACCGGCGAGCCGGGCGCCCCAGCGTTTCGCGAGGCGGTGGACGACCTGGAGGCCGCGGCCGTTCTCGTCGTCCTCGGCGGCCTGACGGGCTCGGGGCAGTGCGTCGGAGCCGTCGCGTACCTCGAAGACGAGAGTACGGTCGAGCAGCATCCTCAGGCCGATGTCGCCCGTGGCGTACCGCAGGGCGTTGGTGACGAGCTCGGACACGAGCAGTTCGGCGGTGAAGGACAGCTCCTGCAGCTCCCACGACTCCAGCGTGCTCCGTACGCGGCCACGCGCGTCGCGTACGGCGGACGGGCGGGCCGGGAGGGTCATGGTGAACACGTGCTCGTCCGGCAGGCGCCGGAGGCGGGCGATCAGTACGGCGATGTCGTCGCGGTCGTGGTCGGAGTAGGCGCCGTCGAGGGTCGACTTGGCGAGGTCCTCGAGCGGGCTGAGCAGTGCCTCCGGCCCGAACACGCGGCGCAGCCGCGCGAGCCCGTCGTCGATGTCCTGGCCGCGGTTCTCCACGAGGCCGTCGGTGTAGAGGACGAGGATGCCGCCGTCGCCGATGGTGAAGGTGCGGGTCTCGATCATGCCTTCGCCGACACCGAGCGGCGGCGCGGGCGAGACGTCGAGGAACTCACTGGTGCCGCCGGGTCGCAGCAACAGCGGCGGGAGGTGCCCGGCGGAGGCGATCTCGCACGTGCCGTCGGTCGCGTCGTAGACGGCGTACACGCAGGTCGCGAAGGCGGGCTCGCGCTCGCCGATGCCGCGCATCAGGTCGTCGACCTGCTGGAGGCCCTCGGCGGGCGACAGCTCCAGGTTGACGATCGTCTGGAGCGCCGTACGCAGCCGGCCCATGGTGACGGCGGCACGTACACCGTGGCCGGCCACGTCGCCGACGATCAGGGCGACGCGTCCGCCGGGCAGCGCGATGGCGTCGTACCAGTCGCCGCCGACCTCGATGAGCTGGTTGCCGGGCAGGTAACGGTGGCGGATCTCGACGCTCGATGGCGCGGTGAGCCCGGTCGGGAGCATGCTGCGCTGGAGCGTGAGCGCGGTCGCACGCTCACGGCTGTAGCGGCGCGCGTTGTCGATGTAGAGGGCGGCGCGTGCGGCGAAGTCCATCCCGATCTCGACGTCGTACGCGTCGAAGGCCCGGTGCGCGTCGCTGCGGGTGCAGACGATGAAGCCGAGCGTCGTGCCCCTGGCGATCAGCGGCAGCAGGACCATGGAGACGCCGTCCAGCAGCCGGGCGACGGGCGCCCGCCGCCACGCCCGCGCGATGCGGCGCGCAGCGTCGCTGTCGAGGTGGGTCTCGAGGATCGGCCCGCCGGTGGCCATGCAGCGTGCGTACGGGGTGCCGGGCGGGTACGCGAGGACCTCGCCGGCCGGGAACGCGGCACTCCAGCTGGGAAAGTCGTTGTCGGCGGCGACGGCCAGCCGGTGCAGCACCGCCGTGCCCTCCGGGGAGAAGGACGGCACCTCGTCGGCGCCCATGATGCTCTCTCGGATGAGCACCCCGGCGGAGTTGCAGAAATGCGGGACGACCACGCCGACGAGCTCCTGCGCCATCTGCTCGAGGTCGAGCATCGCACTGATGCGGGGCAGCGCGTCGTCCAGGAGAGCCCATCGCATCAGGGCCGGGTCGGTGAAACGTTCCAGGTCGGTCACGGCGACCCGGATCATCATCAGCCCGCCGCCCTCGCCCTCGGCCGCGTGCATGGGGACGACGGTGACCACGGCGTCGTGGGCGACGCCGTCTTCTTCCTGGACGCTGAGGACCGCCGTGCGTTCCTGGTTGGTGTCCAGGGCGTCGAGCAGGCCGGCGAGGGCCTCCTTGCCGTCAACGGCGAACAGATCGGCCGCATCGGTGCCGACGATGTCCTCAGAAGCGCGGCCGACCACACCCGGGGCGTTCTGACCGCACTGGAGGATCTCGCCGGAGCGGCCGATGCCGAGCACGAGTGTTCTCGCCGAAGAATCGGCCATGACTGACGAACCCTTCCGTTGTCCCGTCGCCGCATCCTTGCATCAGGTCAAGTATGTCGAATTCGCCGCTAAATACGAGACAAACCAAATTTGTCGACTCCAGGCTGCGAGATAACCGTCACCAGTTGATCACAGATCCTGACCTTCCACCCACGATCCCGTGTGCTGCTGGGTGAGCCCGCCCTCCCGGACGTCGCGCGGCCGCCCTCGCGGCGAACCGCTACCAGGACAGGACCATATCCCTTTGGAGCAGGACTTCACCGCCACTGGAAAAGGTCGCGCCCATCCTCATCCGGCCCACCTACCCCGGAATGCCGGAACCACCCTCAACGACGCCGCGGTGCCGCCGAGCGGCGCGGGCCGGGAGAACGCCGACGGGCTCCGTGTCCCCGCCCGCCTGCGGGCAGGGCGGTCAGTTCGGGCCGATGCCGGCGAGGAGAGCGTCGATCACTTTGCCCGGGAAGTCCTCCGGGACCGGACCAGCGCCGAAGGCGCGGGCCCGCTGCGCGAGGGCGCCCATGATGAGCCAGAGCGTCACCTCGACGTCGAGGTCGGAGCGCAGCTCCCCCGACTCGACGCCGCGGCGCAGGACGCGGCGGACAGCGTCGCGGCGGGGTTCGATGACCTCACGGGTGAACCGGGCGATCAGCTCCGGATACCGCTCGGCCCCGTTCATGATGCTCCAGTAGCAGTCGAGCCGCTTCTGGTCGCTCTTGCCCGTCATGAACACCCGCGCGATGGCGACGAGGTCCTCGCGTACCGAGTCGCCGACCGGGGCGGGGAACGGCTCCTTCAGCGTGGCGAGGGCATCGATGATCAGCGCTTCCTTGTTGGGCCAGCGCCGGTAGATCGTGGTCTTGCCCACGCCCGCCCGGGAGGCGACGGCCTCGATCGAGACGCCCGCCACGCCGCCCTCCTCCGCGAGGAGGTCGAGCGTGGCGGTGATGATCGCCTTGTCCGCGCGTTCGCTGCGGGGGCGTCCGGGCGGCCGCACGGTGGGCTTCGTGTCCGGCTCGTCACTCGTCTGAGTCATCGCGGTTCACCGTCTCATATCTCGACGGACTCACGCTGCTCGGCGGACGGCTCCAGGGCCTCGTCGGTCCCCTTGCCGGGCATCCACCTCAGCACGACGAGGGCGCCGAGCAGAGCGACCGCGGACGAGATCGCCGAGGTCACGTGGATGGCGTGCACGAACGACTGGTGTGCCGGGTCGAGGATCGTTCGCCCGGCCGGGCCGAGCCTTTCGGCCACGCCCGCCGTGGCCCCGATCGACTCCCCCGCGGTGTCGCGCAGCGTCGCGGGCAGGGCCGTCAGGTGCGGCTTCATGTCGGACCTGTAGATCGAGGAGACCAGCGAGCCGAGTACGGCGACGCCGAGCGCGATCGCGACCTGGCGGGCGATGTTGTTGATCGCCGATCCGGATCCCGCCTGCTCACGCGGCAGTACCGACATGACCGCCGTGGTGGCCGGCGGCATGACCATGCCCATCCCGGCGCCCTGCACGAAGAACGTGACCTCGAGCAGCCAGACCGGGCTGTTCACGGTGGCGGTCACGTGGTAGCTCAGCAGGGCGAACGCGACCATGATCAGGCCGGTCGCGGCCACCCGCCGCGCCCCGAAGCGGCCGACGAGCGCGGCGCTGCGCGGTGCGACGAGCAGCTGCCCGACCGCCAGCGGCAGGGACAGCAGGCCCGCCCGCAGCGGGCTGAAGCCGCGCACGCTCTGCAGGTACAGCGAGATGAACAGGACGACGCCGCCGAGCGCGAAGAAGACCAGTCCGATCGCGCCGACCGACGCCGACAGCCGGCCGTCGCGGAACAGTTTGACGTTCAGCGAGGGGTGCTCGATGCGCGACTCGTACCAGACGAACGCGGCGAGGAGCACGAGGCCGGCGATGACCGGTCCGTACACCTGCGGGACGGCGATGGCGGCCTTCTCCCCGCCCTCGATGATGCCGTACGTCAGCAGCACCAGACCGGCGATCGACAGCAGCACGCCGCCGAAGTCGATCCTCATGTGCCGTCCGCGGGACTCCGGGACGAGCACGGAGACGGCGATCACTCCGACCACGACGACCGGGACGTTGATCAGGAAGACCGAGCCCCACCAGAAGTGGTCGAGCAGCAGCCCGCCGGTGATCGGCCCGATCGCGATCCCGACACCGACCGCCCCGGCCCAGATGCCGATGGCACGGCCCCGTTCCTCGGGCTCGAAGACGTTGGCGATGATCGAGAGGGTCTGCGGCATGACCGCCGCGCCGCCGAGACCCATCGCCGCGCGGGCCAGGATGAGCTGGCCGGGCGTCTGGGCGTACGACGAGATCAGGGACGACAGGCCGAACAGCACCATGCCGATGATCAGCATGCGCTTGTGGCCGATCCGGTCGCCCAGGACGCCGAAGGTGAACAGCAGGCCCGCGAAGACGAGCGTGTAGGCGTTGATCGCCCACTCGAGCTGCCCCTGCGAGGCGCCCAGGCCCTCACCTGGATCCGCGATGGTCTTCAGGGCGACGTTGAGCACGGTGTTGTCGAGAACGATGACGAGGAGGCAGATGACCAGGACGTACAGGATCGTCCAGCGCCTCTTGCGGATGGTCTGCGGATCCATCAATACCCTTCGGAGATATCGATACGATGCTGTTGCGTATCAGAACACCACCGGCCATCGATCTCTTCCCGCACGATACGCAACGGTCTTGTTTCGTTATGAGAGTGAAATTTCAGGGCTTTTCGCGCGGTTAGGTCCGTGAAATCATCGGTGACGTCCGGGGACGCCAGAGCGGCGCCTCGAGGCTGGAGGTATCGATGTCTGCATCTCAGAGTCAGCCGACCGCGCTCTACGGCGGCGGCCAGACGGGACGCCGCGTGACCGTACGCGACCTCGCGACGGCAAAGGAACGCGGCGAGAAGTGGCCCATGCTCACCGCGTACGACGCGCTGACCGCGCGGGTGTTCGACGACGCCGGGATTCCGGTCCTGCTCGTCGGCGACTCCGGCGGCATGGTGGTCCTGGGCTACGACTCCACCATCCCGGTGACCGTCGACGAACTGCTCCCGCTCACCGCGGCCGTCGTACGCGGCACGTCGCGCGCGCTGGTCGTCGCGGACATGCCGTTCGGCTCGTACCAGACCGGCCCCGAAGAGGCGCTGCGCAACGCGGCGCGGTTCCTCAAGGAGGCCGGCGCCCACGCCGTCAAGCTCGAGGGCGGCGAGCGCGTGCTCCCCCAGGTCGAGACGCTGGTCGCGGCCGGCATCCCGGTCATGGCCCACCTCGGCCTCACGCCGCAGTCGGTGAACGCCTTCGGCGGCTACCGGGTCCAGGGGCGCGGCGAGGCGGGCGAACGCCTGATGGCGGACGCCAAGGCCATGGAGGCCGCGGGCGCCTTCGCACTCGTGCTCGAATGCGTGCCGGCGGAGCTGGCCGAGCGGGTCACGGGCGCGCTGTCGATCCCGGTCATCGGCATCGGCGCCGGGTCCGGCACCGACGCCCAGGTGCTCGTCTGGCAGGACATGGCCGGGCTCACGCCGCAGACCGCCAAGTTCGTCAAGCGGTACGCCGACGTGGCCGGGGTGCTGCGCTCCGCGGTCGAGGAGTACGCCGCCGACGTCGTGTCCGGCGCGTTCCCGACCCAAGAGCACGCCTACCGCTGAGTCGGCTGCCCGCGAACCGTGATCATGCAATAGGTTGCCCTGTATCGCATGATCACGGAGTGGACGCTTCGGCGCCGCACGACGCCGAAGGACGCACGCCGAGATGACCATCTCTCCGGGACCGCCGCCATGGCCGATCCCGCCGTCGTGGACGCTCACACCACCGTTGGCCGCGGGCGAGTCACCGCCAGAGGCGGCGTCCGCGGTCCGGCCGGCGGCACCGGTGGCCACGGAGCCTCC
>DASQPY010000365.1:0-2084 GCA_035643735.1 Actinoallomurus sp.
GCCTTCTCGCCCTCCTGCTGATCACCGCCGGCGGTCCTCTGGCCCGTACGGCGCCCGTCCAGGCGACGGAGTGAGGGCGAGCGGCGGTCGCTCGGTGGGCGGGCCGGTTGGCCCGTACCTGGCCCAATTGGGCCGGATCGGCACTGGGAACGTCGCCCGTACGGCCCGAGGATGAATCGCATGACAACACCTTCCAAGACAGAGCCGGTGTCGATCAGCGAAGTGATCAGCGCCCTGCCGGGCCCCTGGCAGCCGCGCGACCTGGTGACGGCGAACGACGCCGTCGTACGCGTCGCCCGGTTCGAGGGTGAGTTCCCCTGGCACGTACACGAGGAGGACGAGTTGTTCCTCTGCTGGGACGGAAGCTTCCGCATCGAGATCGAGGACCGGGAGCCGATCACGCTCAGCGCGGGCGAGCTGTTCGTCGTACCGAAGGGCACCCGGCACCGCCCGGTGGCCGCACAGCCCGCCCACGCGCTCATGCTCGAACGTCCCGAGACCAAGCAGTACGGCAACTAGGAGCTCGCGCGGACGGGGCGGGTTGACGCTGGGCCTTGGCCTATTGGCCGGGGCGTCGGATCGCCGAACGGGCAAGGCGGAGAAGGCCGGCACGTATCCGTTTTTCACCTAGCTCTGGCAGGAGCGCGGATACGTGCTCGGCCGACAAGGCGGCGAGCAGGGCATGGGCGGTGTGCTCTGGGTCAGGTGTGGCGTGGAGCAGGATCGCCGTGTGGCGGTGCCAGAACCGGTAGGCCCCGATCCGGTAACGGGCACACGGCGCCGCGGTTTCTGACATACGGATCAGGTCCAGGTGTTCCAGCAGATAATCGAAGTAGGCGTCGATGAACGCGGTGAGCCGCTCGTCGGCTGCCGCCCCGGGGCCGAGTGGTGGCGGGCCTTGCAGGATTGCCTCCTGAAGCACCCGCTCCCGGGCGTCCAGCAGGGCAGCGGCCAGCCCGGACTTATCGCCGAACCGGCGGAACAACGTGCCCTTGCCGACGCCAGCGGCTCCGGCCACCTGATCCATGGATACCGCGTCTACGCCCCGTTCGGCGAACAGCCGGGCAGCGGCTTCCAGCACCGCAGCCCGGTTACGTACCGCGTCCGCCCGTTCCTTGGGAGGCGGTGTGCGCAGCAGTTCCAACGGCATTGCAGAAGCGGACTGCGGTCCGCTATCGTCATGAGACACAACCGGACTATAGTCCGATTCTCTTGGAGGTAGTGGCATGACCGCACTCATCACCCGCGACGAACTCACGACGGCGATCGACGCCGGCGCCGTCACCGTCATCGACGCACTGGGCGGCGACTACTACGCGGAACAGCACCTTCCCGGTGCCCTCGCACTGACCCGCGACGATGTCGACGCCCAGGCGCCCACCCTGCTCCCCGACCTCGACGCCGCGATCGTCACCTACTGCTCCAACCCGGCATGCCCCAACAGCGGACAGGTCGCCGACCGGCTCACCACCCTCGGATACACCAACGTCCGCAAATACCGCGAAGGCATCCAGGACTGGATCGAAGCCGGACTCCCCACCGAGTCCGCCTGATCTCCCTCTCCCGTCCACTTCGGCCACCCGCCACCCTTCGCAACATTCCCCGGGTCACTCGTTCCTGGCGGTCTCCGGTCCGGTGATCCGCCTCAGGAGGGGAAGGGTGGACGCGATTACCCCGAAAGAGGCGGCGAGCCCGGCGAGGACCGCGAGGTAGTACCCGGCGCCCGGCGCCCGGAGCGTGTAGTCGAGCTGGGACTTGAGGAACAGCTCGGCGGCCAGGAACCCGCTCCCGATCGCCACCGCGGCGATGACGAGGAGCGGAACGGCGGTCTCCAGGACGACCACGCGGCGTAGCGTGCCGAGCTGGACTCCGGTGAGCCGCAGCAGGCTGAACGGACGTTTGCGGTCGTTCAGACCACCGACCACGCTCACCGCCAGGCTGCAACCGGCGATGCACATGCTGACGAGGATCACCACGTTGGCCAGTTGCTTGTAGCCGACGAGCAGCTTCGCGGCCTCGGCGTCCGCACGGTGTTCCGCGACGACGGCGGGTGACTCGTGCAGGGGAAAGTCGGTCACGAGAGC
>DASQPY010000366.1:0-5763 GCA_035643735.1 Actinoallomurus sp.
CACGGTACGGGCCGAATCCGGCCTCACCGTCCGCGCAGACCGCGACCGCCTGCACCAGGTCGTCGCCAACCTGTTCGACAACGCGGCCCGGCACAGCCCGCCCGGCGGCGCGATCACCGTGACCGCCAGGCCGCAGGCCGACGCGCTCTCCCTGCAGGTGCAGGACGAGGGCCCGGGGATCCCGGCCGACGAACGCGCACAGGTCTTCGAACGCTTCTCCCGGGGGTCCGCCTCTCAGGTCGGCTCCCCCGGAGGCGGGACGGGCCTGGGCCTCGCCATCGCGCGCTGGGTGGTGAATCTGCACGGCGGACGGATCGCCGTGGCCGACTCCGCCGCCGGCTGCCTCATCCGCGTCGTACTTCCGCAACCTACCGGAGCACCGTCATGACCGATCTTCCCCAGCCCCCTGGGCCATCGCCTCGCCCTTCGGGACCGGAAACCTGGAGGCGGCCCGACGCGGCCTCGGGCCCGGTCCCGCCCGCGCCGTCCACGGTGGCCTGGTCGGATTCGGCCGAGGTCGCGGGGGCGACGCGGAACCGGCCGCTGCTGGTGGAGTGGCCGCAGGCGCCGCGGCCGGTCTCGTCGGCGCTGGCGGCCGGGGCCGCGGTGGCAGGACTACTCGCCGCGACGTTCTTCCCTGGGCGCCTTGGCCTGAACGTACTGATCGTTGGGGTGGCCGTGCCGGCCGCGCTGTTCCCGGTGGCCCACCGGAACCGCACCTCGCTGGTGTTCGCCGCACTCGCGGTGGCGCTGCTGGCACTGCCCGTTCTGGTCGACGCCGGCTGGCTCGTCGCTCTGGCGATCTCGCTGGCCGTACCGCTCGGGTCGTACGCCCTGACCGGCGGTCGCTCCTGGATCGACCTGCTCGGCGGGGGGCTCTCGCTCCTGCCGGCCACCCGGCACTCAGTGTCCTGGGTGGGCGGCGGCCTGGCCGTGCTCGCCAGGTCCAGGAGGGGGCCGAGCCGGCGAACGGCCGGCTCGCTACTCATCGCCGTCGCGCTGCTCGGGGTGTTCGGCGCGCTGTTCTCCACCGCGGACGTCGCGTTCAGCCATGCCGTGTCCGGGCTGATCCCCGACCTTTCGGTGTGGCCGCTGCTCCTGCGGATCCTCGTCTTCGGCTGTACCGCCACCATCGTCCTGACCGGAGGGTTCCTGGCCCTCGCCCCGCCACGTTTCACCAGGCCGCCCGCGGCCTCTCCGGTCGGCCGTACTCCCTGGGCCATCCCGATCGCGGCGCTCGACCTGCTGTTCCTGGGGTTCGTCGCGGTCCAGGCCGACGTGCTGCTGGAGTCTGACAAGGATCGCCTGCTGCGCTCCAGCGGCCTGTCGTACGCGGAGTACGCCCGGCAGGGCTTCTGGCAGTTGCTGATCGTGACCGGCCTGGTCCTCATGGTCGTGGCCGTCGCCGTACGCTACGCCTCGGTGGAGAACCGGGCGGACCGCGCCACCGTCCGCACTCTCCTCGGCCTGCTGTGCGCGCTGACCCTGGTGATCGTCGCCGTGGCACTGCGGCGGCTGTACCTCTACGAGGAGGCCTACGGCTGGACCAGACTGCGGCTCTGGGTGCACGTCTTCGAGCTCTGGATGGGCCTGGTCATCGTGCTCATCGCCATCGCCGGCATCCGCCTCAAGGCGGCTTGGCTCCCCCGCGCGATCGCGACGAGCGGAGCGGTCGGCCTGCTGGCCCTGGGCCTGGTCAACCCCGACGGCTTCATCGCCGCCTGCAACGTGGACCATTTCCGGCACACCGGCACGGCCGACCTCACCTACCTGTCCGGCCTGTCCGCCGACGCGGTCCCCGCCCTCGACCACCTCCCCGAGCCACAGCGCTCCTGTGCCTTGCGCCACCTCGCCGACGCCCTCCAGCACGACTCATGGACCAGCCTCAACCTCTCCCGTACCCGAGCCCGCTCCCTGCTCCGGCACCACCCGGTCCAGCGGTCGACCATCTGCTGAGCCGGCCGCACGAGTTTCAGGCCGTGACGCGAGGAGGCGTGGCCGTTCCGTACAGGTTCTGGGCGTAGGCGGCGTACGCCGCGGTGGCGGCGTCCCTGATGACCGGCTGAATCTCCGCGGGCATCGCGGCGACGATCGCGTCGATGACCTCCGGGTCACCCTCGTACATGACCATGCCGAAGGTCGTGGGGAGCAGATCGGGAGGAGTGCTCGCGGCACCGTCCTCGCCGATGCGCGAGTACTCGGCCGCGGTGACGTACCGCTCGATGAGCGGAACGACGCGTTCCTCCTCGAGCGCCAGGTGTTCGTCGAGCAGCGCGGAAAGCCGCTCAGCGGTGCCGGCCAGCGCCTCACGCGCGTCGGCCGACGCGCTCGCGCGCCACGCCTCCAGCGTCTCGGTCACCCGCAGATAGCCCTTGTGGATGCCCTCATGCTGCTCCTGCATGACGTCGATGATCTGCGCGATCTCCACAGGACAGCGTTCGCGCAGGCGTGGCCAGATGTGTTCGTCCTCCGCCGCGTGATGGATGTGGAGCACGCCGTTCATCAGCGCGATGTGGTCGGCGACCAGAGCGGTGCGCTGCTCGTCACCGGCCGCGACGGCGCGGACCAGGCCCGGTATCGCCGCGTACTCACGGCGGAACATCGTGTGCACGGCGTACATGTCGCGTGCGTCGGCAAGAGGGGTCATCGTGCGTCTTCTCCGCGTGTTCGTGGGTCGCCCGCTGGGCGAGCAGTGATCTCAACCCGGCCCACCGGGGCGGCTCGACGAACCGCAGGTGGTGGACACCGAGACAGGTGTCGGCGAAGCATTGGATCCGCCTTCGCCGCACGCTAGCGGGCGATTTGCCCCGATCGCGGCCCTGCAAGTCATGATCCGCGCGATGTGGACAGGTAACCGCGCTTATGGACCTCACACCGGCAGAGGGGACCGCCGGACGATCGGATGACTAGTGCCAGGCCCGCAGGGTGGCCATCGGGGGTTCGCCGAAGGCGGTCTGGTACACCGCCGCGAACCGGCCCAGATGGGTGAAGCCCCAGCGATGCGCGATCGAGGCCACGGTGGTCATCGACGGATCCGCGGCCCGCAGGTCCTCATGCGCACGACGGAGCCGGACCTTGCGGAGGTAGGCCATGGGCGAGATCCCCAGATGACGCCGGAAGCTCTCCTGCAGAGTGCGCACGCTGACGTGCGCCTCCGCCGCGAGCACGGAGGTCGTCAGAGCGCGCCCCGGCTCGGCCTCCATGAGCTCGATCGCGGTGCGCACCGCGGCCGGACGGCCGGGCCGGGCCTGCCGCTCCAGCACCGGGCGGTAGGGATCACATTCACCACCCGGGCACCGGCGCCCAGGCGGGTGAAGACCGGCCCCGCGGGCCGATAGAGCACGGCCGTCCCGCCGGTCGCGACGATGTCCTCACCGAGATAACGGGTCTCCACCCGACCGTTCAGAGGGAACATCACGTGGTAGCCGGACCGGTTGTCGGCGGGCTTGACCCATACATCGCCGCCATGGGTCACCTCGCTGACGACGATAGGCCCGTACTGGGCGTAGCGCATTTTCACGAGAGGTTCACCGCCGCCGAGCGGGGCTATGTCGAAGGAATTGAAGAGATCCTTCATTTCCTTTTTCTCGTCATCCAGCGACAGCACAAGGTCCCCTGCGCGCCGCATCCCCTCGGCTGGCATACTCCCCCGGACTTCTCCTTTGTCAACGGCTCTTACCGCGCTCGACACTCACGCGGCCCCGACCGGCAAGTGCACCGGCCCACGACCGAACCGGCGGCCATGACATCCGGACATAGACACATTACGTGGTCGGTTCGGCACGCAGACCCAGGGGCTTCGACACGCCGAACCGGCATCCACCTCGACCGCAGCCGTTTCCGTTCACCGGCCGCGATTACGGGATCGCTCCGCGTTCAATAAGTAAGTACTGATGGCCAGCTCCTTGGACGTGATGTTGAATAGACCCGTCGAAGGGGAGCGATATGGCATTGAAACGAGACTGGCGACGCGTCGGTGCGGCGTCGGCGACGTTGTCCGCCGGGGCACTCGTGTTCTTCGCCGCGGGGACCGGTCCGGCGTCGGCGGAGACGCGGACGGCCGCGACCGGGGTGAACGAATGCAAGCTCGGCAAGCTGCTCTGCGGCCTCCTCGGCGCCGGGACGGGTACGCCCGCCACGCCGCCGAAGGCCTCGGCGAGCACACCCGCAAAACCCAAGCCCAAGCCCAGCGCGAAGCCCAGGCCACAGCCCAAGCCGAAACCCGCGACAAAGCCCGCGCCGCCCGGCGACGGCGACGACTCGGTCGGTGTGCCGCCTCCGCTGCCGGTGGGCGGCGGCGCGAGCGTGCCCGTACCGGAGTCGTCCCAGGAGGCGCCCGCGCTGCCCGAGATCGCACCGCAGGACCCGCTCGTGATTCCCGGCTCGGCACCTACCGCCCAGGGGCCGGCCCAGCTCGTCGCGGAGTCCGCGCCCACCGGTGACACGGTGCCGCCGGCGCTGGTCGCGACCGCCTCGGGCCTGATCGGCGCGGTGGCCGCGCTCAACCTGAGCGTGCTGCGACGCCGCCGCGAGGACTGACCGCATGACTGCGAGACCGTACGGCGGCACACCCGCCGTACGGTCTCGGCGCAGAAGTCAGCCGACGGCGTGGACTCCGCCGTCGACGTGCACGATCTCGCCCGTCGTGGCCGGGAACCAGTCCGACAGCAGGGCCACGCACGCCTTCGCGGTGGGTACGGCGTCGGCGACGTCCCAGCCGAGCGGCGCCCGCTCCGGCCACACGTCGGTGAACTCGCCGAAGCCCGGGATGCTCTTGGCGGCCATCGTCTTGAGCGGGCCGGCCGCGACCAGGTTGACGCGCACGCCCTCAGGGCCGAGGTACTTGGCCAGGTAGCGGGCGGTCGACTCCAGACCCGCCTTGGCCACGCCCATCCAGTCGTACACCGGCCACGCGAGGCTGGCGTCGAAGTCGAGCCCGACCACCGAGCCGCCGGTCTTCATCAGCGGCAGGCAGGCGGCCGTGAGCGACTTGAGGGAGTACGCCGAGATCTGCACGGCGGTCGCCACGTCGTCCCACGGCGTGCTCATGAAGTTGCCGCCCATGGCGGTCTGGGGCGCGAAGCCGATCGAGTGCACCACGCCGTCGATCCCGTCGACGTGCGCGCGTACCTGATCGGCCAGGCCGTCGAGCTGCTCCTGGTCGGTCACGTCCAGCTCGATCACCGGCGCGGACTCCGGGAGGCGCTTGGCGATGCGCTCCACGAGCGACATGCGGCCGAAGCCGGTGAGCACCAGAGTGGCACCCTCCTGCTGTGCCAGCTTCGCGATGTGGAAGCCGATGGAGGCGTCGGTGAGGACGCCCGTGACGAGAATCCGCTTACCGTCGAGAATGCCCATCAGTGCCCCATTCCAAGGCCGCCGTCGACAGGGATGACAGCCCCGGTGATGTAGGCGGCGTCATCACCGGCCAGGAACCGTACCGTTTTGGCGATCTCGACGGGCTCGGCGATCCGGCCGAGCGGGATCTGCTTCTTGATCTCGGCGTGCCGGTCCTCGCCCAGAGCCGCGGTCATGTCCGTGTCCACGAAACCCGGCGCGACGACGTTGACGGTGATGTTGCGCGAGCCCAGCTCGCGGGCGAGCGACCGGGCGAAGCCGACCAGTCCGGCCTTGGACGCCGCGTAGTTGGTCTGGCCGCCCGAGCCGAGCAGCCCGACCACCGACGAGACCAGGATGATACGGCCCCTGCGCTTGCGCATCATCCCGCGTACGGCGCGCTTGGAGACGCGGTACGCACCGGTC
>DASQPY010000367.1:0-4490 GCA_035643735.1 Actinoallomurus sp.
AGGGCCTGTCGTCGGTCATGCTCGCCGCGATGCGCCGAAACGCCGGTGAGCAGGGCTATGTCAGCCTGGTCGCGCCTGTCAGGCCGAGTGCCAAGCATCGCCATCCGCACGTGTCGATCGTCGATTACGCGAACCTGCGCCGCGATGACGGCCTGCCGGTCGATCCGTGGCTGCGGGTCCATGTCCGGGCCGGAGGCCAGATCACCGGGGTATCAACCCGGGCGATGACCATCGCCGGCAGCCTCGCCGATTGGCGCGACTGGACCGGGCTGCCGTTCGACACCACCGGACCCATCGAGGTGCCGGGCGCCCTGGTCCCGGTGCACTGTGACACCGTGCACGACCACGCCGTCTACTGCGAGCCGTGTGTCTGGGTGCACCATCGGCTGCCCTGACGCTCACAACGCCGTTTAGGCGCATCGATCAAGCGGTGTCGGTGAGCGGAGTGCGACCTGCGGCTCGCCGGTGCCGCAGCCCGCTCTCCAATGCGGGTAGCCATCCTGAGCCGCAGGCCGATAATCGAAGAACAGCGCTCTGGAACTCATCGACATCGAGGTCGCCGTTCACGGGGTGCTCTTGGCTGCCGTCCACAAACGCGCTCGCTTCTTGCCTGCAGAGCCACAGAAGCACATTTCAGCAGGGGCGGTGGACCGGCCGATCTTCAGCGTGCGTGCGGCCTCGGTGACGCTCACGCCTTCCTCGTCGACCAAGCGCCGCAGCGTGGCCAGTTCGGCCGGGCCGATCGAGCGGGGGCGTCCGGTGCGTTTCTTGCCGGTCAGCATCCGGGGCCCCTCGGCCTCTCGGCGCTTGGCCGCGGCGATCCCTTCGGCCTGGCGCTCGGCGCGCAACTCGTGCTCGTACCCGGCCGCCGCGGCGAGCACGGCGAACATGAACCCCGGCCTTCCTTGACCCGTGTGTTCTCGTCGCCGACGGTGTGCTCGGGCATGAGATCGGCGACGGCCGTGCGGACCGCGCGCCCCGGGGCGGTGACGGCCAGAAGCAGGTCCTGGAAATCAGCACGTTTCCGGGTGTCGAGAATGTGGCGCCGGCTCCGTCCTAGGTACACCAGTGGCCACGACAGGCCGCGCGACGACGAAGGAGAACCACCATGACGATTCAGCGGATGGACAACGTCGGCATCGTCATCGACGACGTCGTCGCCGGCCTACGAGCCCGCGGCACGGAGCTCGTCGGCGAGGTGGCGCGGTACGAGGACGGCTACCGGCTCTGCTACGTCCGCGGCCCCGAGGGGATCACCGTCGCGTTGGCCGAGCGGCTCAGCTGACGGGTCCGTCGCGGCCGGCCTGCGACCAGCCAAGAAAACGACAATGGGAGAGATGACCGTGCAACCGAACGAGATCACCGAGATTCTGAACCGGCCGATCAGCCAGGAACTGCTGGCCCGCGACCTGACCCGCCTGGCCTACGTCGCCAAGGACGGCACACCCCGCAATGTCCCGATCGCGTTCACCTGGAACGGCTCGGAGATCGTCATGTGCACGACGAAGAACGCCCCGAAGCTCCCGTCCCTGCGCGAGAACCCGACGGTCGCCCTGACGATCGACACCGAGGTGCACCCGCCCAAGATCTTGCTCATCCGCGGTCGGGCGGAGCTGGACGTCGTCGAGGGCATCCCGGAGGAGTACCTCCAGATGAACGGTAGCTATGAGATGACGCCCGAGCAACGGGTCGAGTGGGAGGCGGAGGTGCGTTCGCTCTACGACGGCATGGTCCGGATCGTCGTGACCCCGACGTGGGTGAAGCTGATCGACTTCGAGACGACTCTGCCGAGCGCGGTCGAGGAGCTGGTCCGGCAGCGGGAGGAGCGTCAGCGCGCCTGAGCGGCGCCCGGTCGGTTGGATCGCCCACGCCTCGACCCCACCGCCGTGCGCGGACTCTTTGAAGTCCGCCAGGAAATGTCGCGGTGGGATGTCGAAAATCCGCGCGCGGCTCCGTCCCCGGAGTGAACACCGCCACAATGGGCCGTACCTCACCAAGGAGAACTTGATGGCCAAGTACCTGCTGCTCAAGCACTACCGGGGCGCGCTGGCATCGGCCAACGACGTGCCGATGGACCAGTGGACGCCGGAGGAGGTTTCGGCCCACGTGCAGTACATGCGGGACTTCGCCGCTCGGCTCGAGGGCACCGGCGAGTTCGTCGACAGTCAGGCGCTCTCCCCGGAGGGCACGTTCGTCCGCTACGACGGCGAGGGGCGGCCGCCGGTCACCGACGGCCCGTTCGCGGAGACCAAGGACCTGATCGCCGGCTGGATGGTGATCGACGTGGAGACCTACGAGCGGGCGCTCGAACTGGCCGGCGAGTTGTCCGCGGCTCCGGGTGCGGGTGGGAAGCCGATCCACGAGTGGCTCGAGGTGCGCCCGTTCCTGGGCGCGCACTCGACGTGCATCACGGAGTGACACACGGTGGATGAGTCCCTGCTGCGGGCCCTCACCCCCACCGTGCTCGGGATCCTCGGCCGCCGCGGTGCCGACTTCGCGGCGGCTGAGGACGCGGTGCAGGACGCCCTGGTCGAGGCCGTACGCGTGTGGCCGGACGACCCGCCGCGCGATCCCCAGGGCTGGCTGGTCACCGTGGCCTGGCGTAAGTTCCTCGACGCCGCCCGCGCCGACACCTCCCGGCGGCACCGCGAGGTACGCGTCGACGGCGAACCCGTGCCCGGCCCGGCCGAGGTGGCGGACGACACGCTCCGGCTGTACTTCCTGTGCGCGCACCCGGCGCTGACACCGGCCTCGGCCGTCGCGCTCACGCTGCGCGCGGTCGGCGGCCTGACCACGCGTCAGATCGCGCGGGCCTACCTCGTGCCGGAGGTGACCATGGCCCAGCGGATCAGCAGGGCCAAGCGGACCGTCTCGGGCATCCGGTTCAACCAGCCCGGTGACGTCGCCACGGTGCTGCGCGTGCTCTACCTGGTCTTCAACGAGGGCTACTCCGGCGACGTCGACCTCGCCGGCGAGGCGATCCGGCTCACTCGCCAACTGGCGGCCAAGATCGACCATGAGGAGGTCGCGGGCCTGCTGGCGCTCATGCTGCTCCACCACGCGCGGCGCCCGGCACGGACCGGCCCCGACGGCAGGCTCGTGCCCCTCGCCGAGCAGGACCGCGGCCGGTGGAACACCCGCCTGATCGCCGAGGGCGTCGACGTGCTCCAGGCAGCCCTCACCCGCGACCGCCTGGGCGAGTTCCAGGCCCAGGCCGCCGTCGCCGCGCTCCACGCCGACGCCCGGACGGCCGCGGAGACCGACTGGGTGCAGATCGTCGAGTGGTACGACGAGCTGGTGCGCCTCACCGGCAGCCCGGTGGCCCGCCTCAACCGGGCCGTCGCGGTCGGTGAGGCCGAGGGCCCGCGGGCCGGCCTGGCCGCCCTGGCGGAGCTCGACCCCTCCCTGCCCCGCCACACCGCCGTCGCGGCGTACCTCCACGAGCGTGACGGTGACCCCGTGACCGCGGCACGGCTCTACGCCGAAGCCGCCCGATCAGCGCCCAACCTCCCCGAACGCGACCACCTCACGCGACAGGCCGCACGGCTCAACGTGCAACTGCGCAGTTGAGCGGCGGACAGCAGGCATTCACCGACCCGATCGACTCCGGCGAGCCAGATGATCCGGCGGGGTGGACGCGCGGGAGTGGTCGAGGACCGTAGACGCATGAGCCTTCCTACCCGGCCGGGCCGTGTCGCGGTGCTGCACGGACGTGCGCGCGTTCGCCGTGTTTCCCGATGAGACTCAGGAACTCAACGGGACCGGCGCTGGTGGCCCCGGACCAGTGCGGGGCGCGAGCGAGCGGAAGCAGTTGCTCGAGCGTGGGACGGCGCAGGCCCGCCTCGAGCCGGGACAGGGATCGCGATGCAGCCGACATCTCGCGGCTGTCGTTCGTGGGAGGCAGGGAGGTGTCCACCGGGGACCCGCCCGCGTCTCAGTCTGTGTCCTCCTGGACCGGCGCGGGCCCCGCGTAGCGGGACAGCGCCGGGATGGCGAGCTTGAGCAGTCCGGCGCCCAGGACCGTGGCCAGGCCGCCGCCGACGGCGCTCGCGCCCGGTGAGGTGAGCGACGCGACGGCGCCCGCGCGGAAGTTGCCGAGTTGCGGGCCGCCGGAGCCGATGACGAAGTCGACGCCGGTGACCCGCCCGCGGAACCGGTCCGGCGTGGCGACCTGCACGATCGTCGTGCGGATGATCACGCTGGTGGTGTCGGCCGCGCCGGCCAGGACGAGCAGGACCAGGCCCAGCCACAGCGCGTGGGCCAGGCCGAACCCGGCGATGGCCAGGCCCCACACCATGACGGCGGCCAGCAGCGTACGGCCGGGGCGGGAGAGCTGCCCGACCGGGTCGGACAGCGCGGAGCCGACCAGCCCCCCGATCGCCGGCGCCGCGGTGATCAGCCCGAGGGTCTGGGCCGTGCCGCCGAAGTGAGCCTCGTTCAGCGCGGGGAACAGCGCGAACGGCATGCCCAGGACCATCGCGTCCAGGTCG